>NZ_JBZAYE010000468.1:0-5872 GCF_058244205.1 Variovorax sp. 20P10.2.4 | reverse complement strand
AGCATAGAGTTCTCCTCAGGGCAAGGTGCAGCGCGAAATGCGGGCGAAGCTTACAGCAAGACATTCGGCCCGATCTGTCGCGCAAGGGGCGAAGTATCCATGCTCCAACGTCCGTGGCTGCTGAAAATCTAGCTATCCATTTGATAGCTTATTAGTGATGGATCGGCGGTGCTCCCTCTGGTGCGCTGTAAGGAAACCGGTCTCAGGCAGCGCCGGGGCGGCGTCCCACCATGCAGCGCAAAAACAACGCCGCGACGCCTGCACGCACTTCGTGTCATCTAAAGGACAAAGTTGTGCGTGTTTGTAATCATTCTTCGATGAATCCATTTAAAAGATCGCTTCATGTGCATTAGTTGCAGGGCAGATTACTTACCTTAGACGCAGATAGATACACTTCGCCTCACTTGGAGTCGTACACAGAGGCGGCCCATGGGAGGAAGTAAGGGGGTAATAAAAATGCGCATTGCTGTCCTCGACCACGAGGCCCATCAGAGAAAACTGATTCATCAGACCATGGCGTCGCTCGGGCACGAGTGCCATGAGTACGCAGATGGAAAGTCGCTGTTGCATTCGATGCGACGACAGACCTTCGATCTGCTGCTTCTCGACTGGCATCTGCCCGACATCCGCGGCCTCGACGTGGTGAAGACGATCCGCCACGACCTGAAGAGCCGCCTGCCCGTGCTGTTCATCACCGCGCGGCGCGACGACGCCGACATGGTCGCCGGGCTCAATGCGGGGGCCGACGACTTCATGAGCAAGCCGATCCAGGCCACCGAGCTCGAGGCGCGCGTCAACGCCCTGCTGCGGCGCTCGTACCCCGCGCAGCACGAGACCGAGCTGGTCTTCGGCCCCTACCACTTCTATCCGCCCTCGCGAACGCTCAAGGTGCGCGGCATGCCGGTCGAGCTCAAGAACCGCGAGTACGAACTGGCGCTGTTCCTGTTCCAGAACCTCGGCCGCCTGCTGTCGCGCGAGCACCTGCACGAAGCAGTGTGGGGCCTGGGCGTCGAGGCGCTCTCGCGCTCGCTCGACACCCATATCTCTCGCCTGCGCACCAAGCTCGACCTGCGGCCGTCCAACGGCTTCCTGCTGCTGGCGATCTACGGGCTCGGCTACCGGCTCGAAACGGTCGAGGCCGGCCAGCTCGGCTCTCGCGGGCCCGAGCTGCGCAGCAGCCCCTGAGCGCTTCGGTGGTCCGCCGCGGCGGACCACCCAACCACCCGGCGCTGCACTCTTGGGGGAGGCAAACGCAGCCACCGGGTTCTCGCGGCCATCCATCGCCTTCGGCTTGGCGTCCAATACGGGGATGATTCGCGCGGCGGCGTGCCGGCCATGGCCCGGGCCCCGCGCGACCGCCGAAGAAAGCCGTCCCCATGAACACCACCGTCCGCTGGAAACCCAACGTCACCGTCGCCGCGGTGATCGAACGCGAAGGCCGCTTCCTGCTGGTCGAGGAGCACACCGATCAGGGCCTTCGCCTCAACACCCCGGCAGGCCACCTCGATCCCGGTGAATCGCCCGCCGAGGGCTGCGCACGCGAGGCGCTCGAGGAAACGGCCCATGCCTTCACGCCGACCGCGCTGATCGGCATCTACCTCGCACGCTCGGCCGACGACCCCGACGTGACCTACATGCGCTTCGCCTTCAGCGGCGAGCTCGGCGAACGCGAAGCGGGCCGGGCGCTCGACACCGGCATCGTGCGCACGCTCTGGATGACGGCCGACGAGATCCGCGCCAGCGTGGCGCGGCATCGCAGCCCGCTGCTGCTGCAGTGCGTGGAAGACCACCTGGCCGGCCAGCGGCATCCGCTGGACCTGATCCATGTCGACGATTCGGTGCGGCAAGAGCCGCGCTGAGCAGGCTCAGATGATCACGCCGCCGCCGAGGCAACGCTCGCCGTCGTAGAGCACCGCCGACTGGCCCGGCGTCACCGCCCATTGCGTCTCGCCGAAGCGCAATGCGAAGGCATCGTTGCGCGGTGCGTCATCGCCCTCCACCATCTCGCAGGCCGCGTCGGCCTGCCGATAGCGCGACTTGGCCCCATAGGCGCCCGGCACCGGCGGCTCGCCCGCCACCCAGCTCGCGTCGTCGGCGCGCAGCGAGGTCGACAGCAGCCAGGGATGGTCGTGGCCCTGCACCACCCACAGCGTGTTGTTCTCGACGTCCTTGCGCGCCACGAACCACGGCGAGTGGTCGCCCGCGCCGCGCTGCGCGCCCTTTTCCTTCACGCCGCCGATGCCCAGCCCCTGGCGCTGGCCCAGCGTGTAGAAGCTCAGGCCCTGGTGCTCGCCGAGCTTGCGGCCGCGGTCGTCCTTGATCGGGCCCGGTTCCTTCGAGATGTAGCGGTTCAAGAACTCGCGGAACGGCCGCTCGCCGATGAAGCAGATGCCGGTCGAGTCCTTCTTCTTCGCGTTCGGCAGGCCGATCTCCTCGGCGATGCGGCGCACCTCGGTCTTGTGCAGCTCGCCGACCGGGAACAGCGTCTTCGACAGCTGTGCCTGGTTCAGGCGGTGCAGGAAATAGCTCTGGTCCTTCGAGGGATCGAGCCCCTTGAGCAGCTCGTGCCGGCCCGTGGCCTCGTTTAGCCGCACGCGCGCATAGTGGCCGGTGGCGATCTTCTCGGCGCCCAGCCGCATCGCATGGTCGAGGAAGGCCTTGAACTTGATCTCGGCATTGCACAGCACATCGGGATTGGGCGTGCGGCCGGCCTTGTACTCGCGCAGGAACTCGGCGAACACGCGGTCCTTGTAGTCGGCCGCGAAGTTCACGTGCTCGATCTCGATGCCCAGCACGTCGGCCACGCTAGCGGCATCCACGAAGTCGATGTTCGACGAGCAGTACTCGCTGTCGTCGTCGTCTTCCCAGTTCTTCATGAAGATGCCGACCACCTCGTGCCCCTGCTGCTTGAGCAGGTGCGCGGTCACCGCGGAATCCACACCGCCGCTCAGCCCGACCACGATCCGTTGCTTTGCCATAGGGGCGACATTGTCCCAGCCCCGGCGAGGCGGGGTCGGCGTGGGGGAAATCGGGGAGCGCCTCTCAGGCGCGCAGGCTGTCCCGGATGCGGGCCAGCAGCTCGTAGGAGCGCAGCCGCGAGGCGTGGTCGAAGACCTGCGAGGTGATCATCAGCTCGTCGGCGCCGGTGCGCTCGATGAAGGCCTCGACGCCCGCGCGCACGGTGTCGGGCGAGCCCACGGCCGAGCACGACAGCACCGAATCGAGCAGCGCGTTCTCGGCTGGGCCGACCTTCTGCCGGTAACCCTCGACCGGCGGCGGCAGCCGGCCGGGCCGGCCGCTGCGCAGGTTGACGAAGGCCTGCTGCCACGAGGTGGCGCGGAATTCGGCCTCGGCGTCGGTGTCGGCCGCGAACACGTTGAAGCCCAGCATCACGTAGGGCTTGGCGAGCTGCGCCGAGGGCTTGAAGGTCTCGCGGTAGATCTGGATCGCCTGCATCATCTGCTGCGGCGCGAAGTGCGAGGCGAAGGCGTAGGGCAGGCCCAGGTGCGCGGCCAGCTGCGCGCCGAAGGTGCTCGAGCCGAGGATCCACACCGGCACCTCGAGCCCCGCGCCCGGCACGGCGCGCACCGCCTGCTGCGGGTTCTTCGACATGAAGTCCATCAGCTCGATCACGTCCTGCGGGAACTGGTCGGCGTCCGATTCGAGGTTGCGGCGCAATGCGCGCGCGGTGCGCTGGTCGGAGCCGGGGGCGCGGCCCAGGCCCAGGTCGATGCGGCCCGGGTAGAGCGATTCGAGGGTGCCGAACTGCTCGGCGATGACCAGCGGCGAATGGTTGGGCAGCATCACGCCGCCGGCGCCGATGCGGATCGTCGAGGTGCCCGCGCCCACGTGCGACAGCAGCACCGCGGTGGCTGCGCTGGCAATGCCCGGCATGCCGTGGTGCTCGGCGAGCCAGTAGCGGCGGTAGCCGAGCTTTTCGCCGTGCTGCGCCAACGACAGCGAGTTGCGAAAGGACTGCGCGGCATCGCTGCCTTCGACGATCGGGGAGAGGTCGAGGATCGAGAAATCGGTCATCCGCCGATCATGGCGCGAAGCGCCCGCAAACGCTGGCTGCGGGGCTATTCGGTTTGGTATAGCGTGCCGACGCTCGCGAAGTCGCGGCCGTTCTGCTCCACGTTGACCTGGAACGGCACGCTCTCGCCGGGCGCGATGGCCGGCAGGTTGTCGACCAGCTTGAAGCCGCTGAGCTGCCCGTCGCGGTCGCGCAGGCTCACCCACAGCCGCACCTTGCCGACGATGGTCGTGCCCGGATTGCTCACCTTGCCCGTGACCTGCACGCTCTTGTAGAGGAAGCGCTGGCTGAAGTTGAGCAGCACGCTGCCGGTCTCGGCCTTGGTGCCTGTCACCTGCACCTCGAGCGGCGTGCGCGGACCGGGCAGCGCCGCGCGGCGCATCGGCTTCCATTCGACGCGGGTCTGGGTGATGCGGTCGACATCGCGCGGCTCCAGCAGGATCGGAAAGCGCTCGCCCGGGTAGAGGTAGGCCAGGCCCTGGATGGCGGTGGCGCCGTCGGCCTTGCTGCCGCCGAAGCGCGAGATCACGCCGCCGGGCGCGATCACCACCGTGTCCTTGCTGCGGTTCACGAGTTCGGTCAGGAACAGCGGTCGCTGGATGTTGCTGCGGCCGGCCACCAGCGGCAGCAGTTCGAGCTCCTTGGCGTCGAAGCGCTCGCTGTCGTCGGCCAGCAGGTCCTCGGTGCTCAGGCGCAGGTCGGCATGGAAGACCTCGGGCGCGCCCACGGTGCGGATCACGCGGTCGGCACCGCGCACCGCGGTGCGCGAGCCGCCGGCCTCGATGGTGCTGTAAGCGATGCGGTAGTCCCAGGCCGCGACCTGCGCGGCGCGGCCGAAGCGCGCGATGTCGACGTCGATCGCGCTGCGCGCGCCGGGCGCGATGTCGTTGCCCTGCGCATAGCCGCGGCCGAAGCCGATCACATTGCCGGCATCGTCGTAGAGCGTGGCGAGCGCCTCGACGCCGCCGATCGCCGCGTCCTTGCGCTCGTTGACCACGCGCCCCACCAGCCGCACGCGGTCGCCCTGCTGCACCAGCCGCAGGCGCGAGAACGCAAGCCGCGGGCCGTCGGCCGAACGGTAGGGCGCCGAGAGGCGCTGCACCTGCAGCTCCTGACGCGTGACGTTCTTGCCGCTCGGCAGATCGAACAGCAGCGGCGCGCTCTCGCCGGGCTCGAGCACCGAGATCGGCAGCGACTCGCTGCGTTCCTCGAGCCGTGTCTCGCCGTCGTAGAAGGCGGCCTTGACGCTGGCGCGCTCGAGCGGCTTGCCGGTCTCGTTGCGCGCCACCACCAGCAGCTTGGGCCGCGCCGAACTGCCGCTGCCCACCAGCACCTGGCGCGGCTCGCCGAGCTTGAGGCCGTCGATGGGGATGTTGCGGTCGACCACCGAGGCGACCGAGGCGCGGCGGCCGCCGTCGGGCGCGTCCTTGCGCGTGAACATCTGCACCACCATCACGAGCAACGTGATGCCGAACACGGCCGCGACCGCGAAGCCCGCGGTGCGCATCGCCACCTTCTGCCGCGCCGCCTGCTCGTCGGCGAGGCGGCGCGCGGCCGCATCCTTGACCTGGTCGAGCACGCGGTCGAGGCGGTCGGAGATGTCGTCCTCCACCAGCGTGACGGAGCCGCAGTGCTGGCAGGTGAATTCGTTGAGGCCGGTGCGCTTGAGCACGCTGCTGCCGCATTCGCCGCACTTGAGCGTCTGGAGATCGATGGTCATGGAAAGCGCTGGTCGTTGTTATCGTGTTCGTTGAAGCGGCCCGTGCTATCGATCGCTTCGCGCAGTGCGGTGCGCAGGCCGTCGATGTCGCCCGCACTCACTTCGCGCACGCCCTGCAG
>NZ_JBZAYE010000467.1:0-5884 GCF_058244205.1 Variovorax sp. 20P10.2.4 | reverse complement strand
CTTCGCGGCCGCCAAGGCCGGGCTGCGTTCGCTGAGCCAGAGCCTGGCGCGCGAGTTCGGGCCACAGGGCATCCATGTCGCCCATGTCGTGATCGACGGCGGCATCGACGGCGAGCGGCTGCGCAGCGGGGCGCCCCAGCGCGCGGCGCAGGCCGGCGAGGACGGGCTGCTGCAGCTCGATGCCATCGCCGAGAGCTACTGGCAGCTGCATGCCCAGCATCGCAGCGCCTGGACGCAGGAACTCGACCTGCGGCCGTTCAAGGAACCCTTCTGATTCAGAACGAGGAGCGCATGAGTTCCGCATCGCCATTCAGTCCGCACGAGCATCCGCTCATCGCCACCCTGCCGTCGGTCGAGGCCGAGCTCAACTACCTGAAGCCGGGCCAGGGCCGGCCCGCGAGCTACACCTTCGAGCCGCCGCCGGGCACGCCCTGGGTCACGGGCGAGCTCGAGGCGCGGCGCGTGGCCATCCGCGACGGCCGCCCGCTGGTGGCGCTGCGCGAGCTCTCGCTCGACCGCAGCGGCTTCACCCAGATCGCGCACCGCAGCGTGCTGGCCGACTTCTCGCAGGACGCGACCATCCGCGACATCTACTACCGCGAGTCCGAGGCGCTGCTGCGCGACGTGACCGGGGCCGAGAAGATCGTGGTGTTCGACCACACGCTGCGCGACAGCGCCCAGGGCTCGCGCCGCACCTCGGAACTGCGCGAGCCGGTGCGCCGCGTGCACGACGACCAGACGCCGGCCTCGGCGCGGCGCCGCGTCACCGACCACCTGCCGCCCGACGAAGCGGCCGAGCGGCTCGCGAAGCGCTTCGCGATCGTCAACCTGTGGCGGCCGCTGGCCACGGTGGAGCGGCTGCCGCTCGCGCTGTGCGATGCGCGCTCCATCGATGCCGCGGACCTGGTGCCCAGCGACCTGATCTACCCCGACAAGGTGGGCGAGACCTATTCCTTCACCTGGAACCCGAAGCACCGCTGGTACTGGTTCCCGCGGCTGCGGCCCGACGAGGCGCTGCTGCTGAAGATCTTCGATTCGCGCGAGGACGGCACGGCGCGGCTCACGGCCCACACGGCCTTCGAGGACCCGACCGGCTCGCCCGAGGCGCCGCCCCGGCGCAGCATCGAGCTGCGCGCGCTGGTGTTCTGGGACAAGCCGTGAGCGCGCGCAAGCAGCTGCGCCTGGGCGCCTTCATGCGCCCGGTCAGCATCCACACCGGCGCCTGGCGCTACCCGGGCGCCTGGCCCGACGCCAACTTCAACTTCGAGCGGCTCAAGCAGCTCGCGCAGACGCTGGAGCGCGGGCGCTTCGACGCCTTCTTCATGGCCGACCACCTCGCGCTGCTCAACATGCCGATCGAGGCCTTGCAGCGCAGCCACACGGCGACCTCGTTCGAGCCCTTCACCCTGCTGTCGGCGCTGGCACAGCACACACGGCACCTGGGGCTGATCGCCACCGCCTCGACCACCTTCGACGAACCGTTCCACATCGCGCGCCGCTTCGCCTCGCTCGACCACCTGAGCGGCGGCCGCGCGGGCTGGAACATCGTGACCACCTCGAACCCCGACGCGGCGCTGAACTTCGGCCGCGAGGACCACATGGAGCACGACGCGCGCTACGACCGCGCGCGCGAGTTCTACGACGTGGTGACCGGCCTGTGGGACAGCTGGGCCGACGACGCCTTCGTGCGCGACGTCGACAGCGGCCGCTTCTTCGATCCGGCCAAGCTGCACGTGCTGGCCCACAAGGGCGAGCACCTGTCGGTGCGCGGGCCGCTGCACATCGCGCGGCCGGTGCAGGGCTGGCCGGTGATCGTGCAGGCCGGCGCCTCGGAGGCCGGGCGCCAGCTCGCGGCCGAGACGGCCGAGCTGATCTTCGCGGCGCCGGGCACGCTGGCGAACGCGCGCGCCTTCTATGCCGACGTCAAGTCGCGCATGCGCAAGCTCGGGCGCGACCCCGAGCACCTCAAGATCCTGCCGGGCGCCTTCACCATCGTGGCCGACACGGTCGACGAGGCGAAGGCGATCCGCGCCAAGCTCGACAGCCTGGTGCACTACGACAGCGCGATCGCCTCGCTGTCGATCGCGCTGGGCCACGATGCCTCCACCTTCGACCCCGACGGCCCGCTGCCCGAGGTGCCGCCCACCAACGCGAGCCAGAGCGGGCGCGAGCGCGTGATCGAACTGGCCCGGCGCGAGAACCTCACGGTGCGCCAGCTCGCGCAGCGCCTGGGCGGCTATGGCGGGCTGGCCTTCGTGGGCACGGCCCAGACCATCGCCGACGAGATGCAGGAATGGCTCGAGAGCGAGGGCTCCGACGGCTTCAACGTGATGTTCCCGTGGCTGCCCGGCGGGCTCGATGCCTTCGTCGACCGCGTGGTGCCCGAACTGCAGCGCCGTGGCATCTTCAGGCAGGAATACGAAGGTCGTACCCTGCGCGAGAACCTGGGGCTGCCGCGGCCGGTCAACCGTTTCTTTTCGCAAGATTAGCGGGGCCGGGGCGAGGGGACACTGGGCGCGCCGCCGGCGCGCGGGCGGCGCATTGGCGACAATCGCTCCAATGCGTTCCTCTCCCTTCTTCCGCATGGCCCTGCTGCTGGGCCTGCTCTCCGCCATCGGTCCCTTCGCCATCGACATGTACCTGCCGGCCCTGCCGGCCATCGGCCAGAGCCTGCGCGCCGACATCGGCGCGGTCCAGATGAGCCTCACGGCCTTCTTCATCTCGCTGGGCGCGGGCCAGCTGCTGTACGGGCCGGTTTCCGACATGGTGGGCCGCAAGCCGCCGCTGTACGCGGGCCTCGCGGTGTTCGCGATCGCCAGCGTGGGCTGCGCGCTGGCCACCGACATCCAGACCCTGATCGCGCTGCGCTTCATCCAGGGCCTGGGCGCCGCGGCCGGCATGGCGATCCCGCGCGCGGTGGTGCGCGACCTGCACACCGGCACCGATGCCGCGCGGCTGATGTCGCTGCTGATGCTGGTGTTCAGCATCTCGCCGATCCTCGCGCCGCTGGTGGGCAGCGGCGTGATCGCGGTCACCGGCTGGCGCGGCGTGTTCTGGGCCGTGACCATCGCGGCCGTCGCCGGCCTCGCGATGATGGCCACCTTGCTGGCCGAGACCCGGCCGGCCTCGGAGCGCGTCGAGAGCAGCATCGGCAGCGCGCTCGCGGCCTACTGGCTGCTGCTGCGCGACCGCCACTACCTGGGCCTGGTGTTCATCGGCAGCTTCGCGATGGCGGGCTTCTTCACCTACCTCGCGAACTCCTCGTTCGTGATGATCGACCACTACGGCCTGTCGCCCGCGCTCTACAGCGTGGCCTTCGGCGTGAACGCCGCCGCCTTCTTCGGCGCCTCGCAGTTCAACGGCGCGCTCGGCGAGCGCTTCGGCCTGGCGCGGCTGGTGAAGTTCGGCGTGGCCGGCTGCGGCGTGGCGATGGTCGCCATGTTCGCCTACTACGCCATGGGCGGCGACAGCCTGTGGGTGATGATCGTCCTGTACTTCATCGCCTCGGGCTTCATGGGCTTCGTGATCCCGACCACCGGCGTGCTGGCGCTCGAGATGCACGGCGCCATCGCCGGCACGGCCTCGGCGCTGCTGGGCACGCTGCAGATGCTGACCGGCGCGGTGGCGATGGCGGTGGTGGGCGCCTTCACCGACGGCGGCCCGCTGCCGATGGTGACCGGCATGGCCGCGGGCGCGCTGATCGCCGGCGTGCTGACCTGGCTCACGCTGGGCGGCGACCGCGGCACGCAACCGGCGCGCCGGGTGCAGGAGGCCTGATGAGCAGCGTGGCGGCCAGCGTGGGCACCGAGGGCGGCGCGCGTGTCATCGACGGCCTCGACCAGCCCGCGCGGCGCTGGTCGATGCTGGTCATCATCCTCGGGCTGATCGTCTCGGTGCTCGACGGCACCATCGTCAACCTCGCGCTGCCGGGCATCGCGCGCGAGCTCAACGCCAGCGCCTCGCAGTCGATCTGGGTGGTCAACGCCTACCAGATCGCCATCCTCGTGATGCTGCTGCCGCTGGCCTCGCTGGGCGACCTTGTCGGCTACCGGCGCGTCTACCTGGTGGGCATGGCGGTGTTCACGCTGTCCTCGGCGGCCGCCACCTTCGCCAACTCGCTGACCACGCTGATCGCCGCGCGCGCCTTCCAGGGCCTGGGCGCGGCCGGCATCATGAGCGTGAACGCGGCGCTGGTGCGGCTGACCTATCCGTCCTCGCAGCTCGGCAAGGGCATGGCGATCAACTCGCTGGTGGTCGCCACCTCCTCGGTGGCCGGGCCCTCGGTGGCGGCGGCGATCCTGTCGGTGGCCTCGTGGCCGTGGCTGTTCGCCATCAACGTGCCGCTGGGCATCGTCACCTTCGCGCTCGGCATGAAGGCGCTGCCCTTCAACCGCGTGGTGCCGGCCGCGGGCCTGCGCTTCTCGCCGATCGACGTGACGCTCAACGTGCTGATGTTCTCGCTGGTGTTCCTCGGCGTCGACCGCCTGGGCGTGCGCGAGGGCGGGGTGGAGGCGGGCGGCCCGCCGCTGAGCGCCTGGCTCACGCTGCTGGCCGGTGTGGCGGTGGGCTTCGTCTACCTGCGCCGGCAGCGCTCGCTCGCGGTGCCGCTGTTCCCGATCGACCTGCTGCGCATCCCGGTGTTCGCGCTCTCCATGGGCACCTCGGTGGCGGCCTTCTGCGCCCAGATGCTGGCCTACATCGCGCTGCCGTTCCTGCTGCTCGACGTCTACGGCCGCAGCCATTTCGAGGCCGGCCTGCTGATCACGGCCTGGCCGCTGGCGATCGTGGCGATGGCGCCGCTGGCCGGTCGGCTGATCGGCCGCTATCCCGACGGGCTGCTCGGCGGCATCGGCCTGGGGCTGATGGCCGCCGGCCTGTTCTCGCTGGCGCTGCTGCCGGCGCACCCGATCAATGCCGACATCGCCTGGCGCATGGCGCTGTGCGGGCTGGGCTTCGGGCTGTTCCAGTCGCCGAACAACCACACCATCGTGACCTCGCCGCCCGCGCACCGAAGCGGTGCAGCCAGCGGCATGCTCGGCACGGCGCGGCTCACCGGCCAGACCCTGGGCGCGGTGGTGCTGGCCGGCGTCTTCAGCATCTGGAGCCCGCACGGCGGCCACGGGCCGGTGGTGGCGCTGGTGCTGGCCGGCTGTTGTGCCGGTATCGCCGCAATCTTCAGCAGCTTGCGGCTCAGGACGACGGGACACGCGGGCTGAATAGGTTAGGGTACGGCCCCATGAAGGAAGTACCTGATACGGTGGTATGCCCCGGCTGCGACGCGGTCTATGCCCGCGCCGAACTGCAGCCGCGCGAGGTCGCCCATTGCGCGCGCTGCGGCACCGAGATCGGCCGCCATCCGGGCGCGCAGGAAAGCCGCATCCTGCCGCTGACCGTGACCAGCCTCATCATGTTCGCGATCGCCAACCTGTTCCCGATCGTCGAGATCGAGCTGCAGGGCCTGCGCAGCCAGACCACGCTGGCCGGCGCGGTGGTGGTGCTCGGCGCCGAGGGCATGTCGGTGGTGGCGCTGCTGGTGCTGGCCACCACCATCCTGTTCCCGCTGCTGCAGCTGTGCATCCTGGTCTACCTGCTGATCCCGCTGCGGCGCGAGCACCGGCCGCTGGGCTTCGCGATCCTGGTGCGGCTGATGCAGTCGTTGCGGCCCTGGGGAATGATCGAGGTGTTCCTGCTCGGCGTGCTGGTGGCCGTGGTCAAGCTCTCGAGCATGGCGACGGTGGTGCCCGGGCCCGCGCTGTGGGCCTTCGTGGCGCTCACGGTCACGCTGACGGCGGTGCTGTCGTTCAACCCGGGCGCGTTCTGGGAAATGACCTTCCGCGCCGCCGGTGACGAGGACGCGGAGAGGGCTTCCGCATGAAGTTCCCTT
>NZ_JBZAYE010000466.1:0-5916 GCF_058244205.1 Variovorax sp. 20P10.2.4 | reverse complement strand
CGATCCAGAGCACCGCGTCGTCGAGCACCGCGATGCGCAGCGCGATGCGCGTCAGCGGCCGGTGCAGCGGCCCGAGCTCGCGCACGATGCCGATCAGCACCGGCAGCGCGCTCACCGCGAGGCACAGGCCGATCGCCAGCGCGCCCCACCACTGCCCGCCATGCGGCGCGCTCCAGCCCGGCAGGTGGTTGAACCAGAGCTTGGCGGCCAGCGTGCCCACCGCGAACGGCAGCAGCAGCGCCATCACCGCGCTGGCGACGAAGCGCAGCGTCTCGCCGGGCCGCGCCGGCGGCAGGTCGGTCGCGCCCGGCAGGTGCACCGTCTGCCGCGTTTCGAGCCCGGCCGTGAAGGCCAGCAGCAGCACGCCGATCCAGCCGATGAAGTCGCCGCCCGCCGACGGAATGCCCGCGGCCTTGGGCAGCACGCCAGTGGCCGCGAGCAGCAGGCCGATGATGATCGGCAGCACCGCGATCGGCACCGAACGGCCGAGGGTGCGCCAGATGGCCCAGGACAGGCCCATGAAGAGGATCAGGTCGGCGAAGGTCGAGAGCAGGCTGGGGAGCATGGGGTGGATGCTACCGTGGCCCCGTGTCGCGGAAGCGATGCCGAGGCGTCGCGGCTCCCGCCGCCCGCTGGCTACGATAGCGCGATGGACCTCAGGCAACTCCGCTATTTCGTCGCGCTCGCGACCCAGCAGCATTACGGCAAGGCGGCGGGCATCCTGCACGTGACGCAGCCGGCGCTGAGCCGGCAGATCCGCCTGCTCGAGGAGGAACTGGGCGTCCAGCTGTTCGAGCGCCACGCGCGCGGCGCGGCGCCGACCGATGAAGCGCGGCTGCTGCTCGAGCGGGCGCTGTTCCTGCTGCGCTACGTCGACCAGATCAAGTCCGACCTGCTGGCCCGGCAGCGGGAGCCTCGCGGGCCGGTCGCCATCGGGCTCTCGCCCGGTCTCGCGCAACAGCTCACGGTGCTGCTGACCAAGGCGGTGCTCCAGTACCTGCCCGAAGTCCGGCTGCGCTTCATCGAGGGCTTCGCGCCGTCGCTGCAGACCATGCTGGCGCAGGGCGAGGTCGACATCGCGCTGCTGATCGAGCCCATCGAGCGATCGAATCTGAGCACCCTGCCGCTGCTGAAGGAACAGATCTGCCTGATCGGTCTGCCCGACGACCTCCGGCTGCGCAAGCCGAAGATCCGGATGCGCGACCTGGCCGGCGTGCCGCTGATCATGACCGGGCTCGTGAAGTCGGGCGTGCGGCTCGAGCTCGAGGCGGCCGCCGCGCGCGCCAAGCTCGAGCTGCATCGCGTGGTCGAGGTCGAGACCGCCGAGGTGGCGCGCCGGCTCGTGCTCGACGGCGTCGGGCTCACGGCCCACTTCGCGGCGGCGGTCCAGGAAGAC
Organism: Variovorax sp. 20P10.2.4; assembly: GCF_058244205.1. Classification (NCBI taxonomy): domain Bacteria; kingdom Pseudomonadati; phylum Pseudomonadota; class Betaproteobacteria; order Burkholderiales; family Comamonadaceae; genus Variovorax; species Variovorax sp. 20P10.2.4. The sequence continues at coordinate 4,520 of NZ_JBZAYE010000466.1, read as the reverse complement.
CTGGCGGCGTCGCGGCTGCGCGCCGTCCCGATCGACGGCCTGTTCCTGCACCGCGTGCTCGCGCGCGCCTCGGACCGTCCCGCGTCGCGCGCCACCGAAGGCGTGATGGGCGTGCTGCGCACGGTGATCGAGCGGCACGTGCGCGAAGGCCACTGGCCGAACGCGCAGCTGTCCTGAGCAGGCCGCGCCGGGCCATGCCGCTTCGTTATGGGGGCGGTCAGAAAATTCACTTGGACCTGCGCCGCGCGCGTCCCTAATCTTGCGCCGTCCGCTGCCGCCACCGCCCACCGGGTGGCGCGCCGGACTTCACAAGAACGGAGACAAGCAGATGGCATGTGATCGAAGAACATTCCTCGGGGCGGCCGCGGCCGCCACCTTCGCGCCGGCGCTGGTGCGGGCGCAAGAGCCGCTTCGCATCGTGGTTCCCTTCTCGGCGGGCAGCGGCACGGACGTGACGGCACGCGTGCTGGGCGACGCGATCGTCAAGAGCAGCGGGCGCACCGTCATCGTCGACAACAAGCCCGGCGCGGGCACGGTGCTCGGCTCGGTCGACGTGGCGCGTTCGCGCCCCGACGGCAACACCGTGCTCTACACCACGGGCGGCTACACCACCAGCGCGGTGCTGATCAAGAAGCTGCCCTTCGACCCGGTCGCGGACCTGCTGCCCATCACGCGGCTGGCGCTGTCCTCGGGCTTCGCGCTGCTGGTCGGCGAGAAGTCGCCATACCGCTCGCTCGCGGAATTCGTGGCGGCCGCCAAGGCCAGGCCGGGCCAGCTGAGCTTCGGCTCCTCGGGCGTGGGCAACACCACGCACGTGATGGGCGTGTTCTTCGGCAAGGGCGTGGGCGTGGACCTGCTGCACGTGCCGTTCAAGGGCTCGCCGACCAACGACCTGCTGGCGGGCACGGTCGACTGCGCCTTCCTCGCGCCGTCGACCGCGGGCTCGCAGATCCGCGCGGGCCGCCTGCGCGCGCTGGGGATCTCGGGCGGCCGGCGCTCGGCGCTGCTGCCCGAGGTCGCGACCTTCGCCGAGCAGGGCTTCACGGTCGAGGACATCCCGGCCTGGTCGGGCCTCTTCGGTCCCGGAAAGATGGCGCCCGACGCGGTGCATGCGCTGCACGACACCGTCGTCAAGGCGGCACGCACGCCCGCGCTGATCGCCTACATGCGCGACAACGGCGACGAGCCCGACCTGATGCCGCCCGAGCCGTTCAGGGCCTACGTCACGGCCGAGATCGGGCGCTACCGCCGGTTGCTGCCGCCGCTCGACATCCAGATCGGCTAGGAGCAGCCATGCCCGAATTCATCGACCTCGGCGACGTCCGCACCGCCTTCGAGGTGGCGGGGGAAGGACCGCCGCTGCTGATGCTGCATGGCGCCGAAGGCAGCCGCCGGCAGTTCGCGCGCATCCTGCCGGCGCTGAGCGACCGCTACACCGTGATCAGTTACGACCAGCGCGACTGCGGCGACACGGTCGGCCCCGAGCGGGCACCGACGCTGATCGATCTCGCCGACGATGCGATGCGACTGCTCGAGGCCCTCGGGCACGCGAGCGCCTTCGTGTTCGGCACCTCGTTCGGCGGCCGGGTCGCGCAGGCCTTCGCGGTGCGCCATGCAAAGGCCGTGCGCCGGCTCGTGCTGGCCAGCACCTGGCCCCTGCCCGTCTCGCTCGCGCAGGCCAACGCCGAGGTGGCGCGCGAAATCGCCGTGCTGCGCGCGCAATTGCCCGCGAGCGCCGGGCAGCTCGCGGCGCTGTTCTTTCCCGCGCCCTTCCTGGCCGAGCATCCAGCCTTCAGGGCGCATTTCGCCGCGGCACCGGCGCGCTCCGCGCGGTCCGATCGCCGGGCCGCCGTGGTCGGCGATAGGCCCGCACTCGCACTGTCGGACATCGATCGGCCCACGCTGCTCGTCGCGGGCGAGCTCGATCACGTGGTGCCGGCCGCGCTCACGTTCTCGCTGGCGCAGCACATCCGCGACACGCGCTCGGTGCTGCTGCCCGGCGTGGGCCACCTGGGCACGGCCCAGGCCCCCGAGGCGCTCGCATTGCATCTGCGCGAGTTCCTGGCGTGAACCCCGTTTCCTTTTCCGTTCCCCTGTTCCGCGTCGCTGGGCGCATGGAGTCTTCGTTCGATGATTGATGTACCGGTCCTCGTCGTCGGTGGTGGTCCCGTGGGCCTCACCGCATCCCTGTATCTGTCGCTGTTCGGCATCGAGTCGCTGCTGGTCGAGCGCCATCCGGGCACCGCGATCCTTCCCAAGGCGCGGGCCCTCAATGCCCGCACCATGGAGATGTACCGCCAGATCGATCTGGAGGACGCGATCCGCGCCGTCGCCATGCCCGATCGCTTCGGCGGCACGATCCTCTGGTCGGAGAGCCTGGCCGGCCGCGAGATCAAGCGGTTGCATCCAGGCCGCGGATCGGCCGCCAACCAGGCCTTGTCGATCGCCGGCAACTGCGGCTGCTCGCAGGACATCCTCGAGCCGGTGCTGCGCCAGCGGGCCGAGACGGCAGGCGCCGGCAGGCTTCGCTTCGGCACCGCGCTGCGCGAACTGAGTTGCGATGCCGACGGCGTGACCGCCAGCATCGAGGATGCCGAGGGCCGCGGCGAACAGGTGCGCGCGCGCTACCTGATCGCCGCCGACGGCTCGCAGAGCCGCATCCGGCAGCAGCTCGGGATCGGCCGGCGCGGCGAAGCCGATGTCTACGACAGCATCAACATCCACCTGCGTGCCGACCTCACGCCGTGGATCGCGGAGCGCCCCGCGGCGCTGTACCTGATCGAGCAGCCGGAATTGCGCGGCACCTTCCTGACGATCAACGGCAGCGACCGCTGGGGCTTCCTGGTCACCTCGCTGTCGCACTACGGCTTCACGCCCGAGCAGTTCACGCCCGCGTTCGGCACCGAGATCGTGCGCCGCGCGGTGGGTGTAGCCGACCTCGCCGTCGAGGTCCTCGGCGTCAGCGCCTGGAAGGCCTCGGCGATGGTGGCCGAGCGCTACCGCGCGGGACCGGTGTTCCTGGCCGGCGATGCCGCGCACGAGATGCCGCCGACCGGCGGCTTCGGCCTCAACACCGGCGTGCAGGATGCGCAGAACCTCGCATGGAAGCTGGCCGCGGTGCTGCGCGGCGAGGCCGGCGACGCGCTGCTCGACAGCTACGATGCCGAGCGCCGCCCGGTCGGCGAGGCCGTCACCCACACCAGCCTGCTGAACGCGCTGTCGATGGGGCGCACGGCGCGGCAGACCGAGGCCGTGCTGCCGCGCAAGGAGTTCCTCAACGAGATCGGCCTGGTGTTCGGCGCGCGCTACGCATCGCGCGCGGTCGTGTCGCAGGAAGAGCCCGCGCCGGTCGCGGACGCGATCGAGGCCTATGTGCCGAGCGCCGCGCCCGGCTGCCGCGCGCCCCATGTCGCGCTGCGCAAGGGTTCGCAAAAGCTCTCGACCACCGACCTGCTGGGCCGCGGCTTCGTGCTGCTCACCGCGCCCGCGGGCTCGGCCTGGCGGGCCGCCGCGGATCGGCTCGAAGGGCCTCGCGTCGCCAACGCCGTGATCGGCGACGAGATTCGCGAGGAGGACGGTGGCGACTGGCTCGCGGCCTATGGCCTGCGCGAAGACGGCGCGGTCCTCGTGCGGCCCGACGGCCATGTGGCCTGGCGCTCGCCATCGGGCGCCGACGACCCGAAGGCCGCGCTGCGGGAGGTGATGAACGCCATCCTGTGCCGAAGCGCGGCGGCGCGCTGGAGCGCCGCATGAGCATGGAAGTCAGCGCCATCCATCACTTCACGGTCGGCTGCGCGGTCGAGGACCTGCCCGCGCTGCACGACTTCTACGTGGGCACGCTGGGGCTGAAGGAGGGGCACCGCCCCGCGCTGCGTCATCCGGGCTACTGGCTGTATGCCGACGGGCACGCGATCGTGCATCTCAACGCGCTGCGGACGGTGTCGCCGCCGCGGGAGTGCGGCCCCTTCGATCACGTGGCCCTGAAGGCGCGCGGCCTCGAAGCCACGCGGCAGGCGCTACGCGCGGCGAAGGTGCCCTTCAGCGAAACGCCGCTGACCGGGACCTCGCTGCACCAGGTCTTCCTCAGCGATCCGCTCGGGCTCAAGGTCGAGTTGAATTTCGACCTGGATCTCGAGGCCGGGTAGCGGGCACCGCCCTCTTCGGCGGCCCCGGCCGAAGGCGCCTCAATGCGCGATGCCGAGCGCCGCGGCCGCTTGCCTGGCGACCTCGAGCGTGCCGCCGGGTTCGTCGCCGTCCTCGATCATCCAGACCGACGACAGGCCGGCCCAGGCGAGCACCCATTGCAGCAGGCGCTCGCGGTCGATGTCCGCGGCCTTCGCCACGATGGCCAGGCGCCGCTCGAAACGGCCCGGCGCGAGCGCGGTCGCGTCGTCGGGGTTGCAGAAGATGTTCGCGACATCGAAGCCGCGCTCGCCGACCAGCCCCTTGGGATCGATCGCGAGCCAGCCCTCGGCGCCGAAGTCGAGCACGTTGCCATGGTGGATGTCGCCATGCAGCAC
>NZ_JBZAYE010000465.1:0-5930 GCF_058244205.1 Variovorax sp. 20P10.2.4 | reverse complement strand
TCGGCGCCCCTTCCCGCACGCTCGTGGCGCGCAGCCTGGCCGAGGTGCGGCCCGTGCTCGCGCAGGCCGAGGCGCTGGCACGCGCAGGCCACTGGTGCGTGGGCTACCTGCGCTACGAGGCGGCCGCGGCCTTCGATGCCGCGTTCGAGACGCATGCAGGTGATGGCAGTGCGCTAGCGTGGTTCGGCGTGCACGACCAGGCCCTGCCCTGGCCCGAGGAAGCCCCGCCCTCTCCCTCCAGCCCGCCGGTCGCCTGGCGCGACAGCCTCTCGCGTGCCGACTTCGATCGGCAGATGCAAGTCATCCACGCGGCGATCGCCGCCGGTGGCCTCTACCAGATCAACCACACGGCGCCGCTGCTCGGCGAATACGCCGGCGACCCGCTGGCCCTGTTCGCCGCGCTGCGCCGCAACCAGCCCGCGGGCTACGCGGCCTTCATCGACAGCGGCGAGGAACAGGTGCTGTCGCTGTCGCCCGAGCTGTTCTTCGACTGGCACGGCGAGCGCATCCTCGCGCGCCCGATGAAGGGCACCGCGCCGCGCGGCGCCACGCCGGCCGAGGACGAGGCCCAGGCGCAGCGGCTGCGCAGCGTGCCCAAGGAACGGGCCGAGAACGTGATGATCGTGGACCTGCTGCGCAACGACCTGTCGCGCATCGCGCAACCGTTCTCGGTGCGCGTGCCGCGGCTGTTCCACACCGAGGCGCTGCCCACCGTGTGGCAGATGACCTCGGACGTGGAAGCCGCGGTTCGGCCCGGCACCTCGCTGGTCGATGTGTTCGACGCGCTGTTCCCCTGCGGCTCGGTCACGGGCGCGCCCAAGGTGGCGGCGATGCGGCTGATCCGCGAGCTCGAGCAGGCGCCGCGCGGCGTGTACTGCGGCGCGGTCGGCGTGCTGCGGCCGGGCGGGCATGCGACCTTCAACGTGCCGATCCGCACCGTGACCCTGCGCGGCGGCCAGGCACGCTGCGGCATCGGCAGCGGCATCACGGCCGATGCGACGGCCGACGCCGAATGGGCCGAGTGGGGCCACAAGCGGGCCTTCCTGGGCGCGGCCGCAGTCGCCGAGGCGCCCGGCTTCGAACTGCTCGAAACGCTGGCGCTGGTCGACGGCACGCTGCGCGATGCGCCGCTGCACATCGAACGCATGGCTGGCGCGGCGGCCCACTTCGGTTTCGCCTGGGATGCCGCGCGCGTCGAGGCAGCGCTGCAATCGCTGCGCGATGCGCATGCCGAAGGCACCTGGCGCGTGCGCCTGCTGCTCGATGCGCGGGGCCTGCCACGCGCCGAAGCGCATGAAATGGGCGCTGCGCCCCACCGCGTGAAGCTGCAGCTGGCCGACCGCCCCTTCGACGAGGCGCACAGCGAGTTCACGCGCGTCAAGACCACGCGCCGCGCGCACTACGAGGCCTTCGCGCCGACCCTGCCCGAGGCCTTCGACACGCTGCTGTGGAACCCCGAGGGCGAACTCACCGAATGCACGCGCGGCAACATCGCGCTGCGCCTGGACGACGGCCGCTGGGTCACGCCGCCGCTGCGCTGCGGCCTGCTGCCCGGCATCGGGCGCGCGCAGCGGCTGGCCGAGGGCTCGCTGGTCGAGCAGACGGTGCGGCGCGAGCAGCTCTCGCGCGTGACCGCGCTGGCCTTCGTTAACAGCCTGCGCGGCTGGATCGAGGCGGAACTCGTCCCCTGAATCGCCGCATCGGCGGAAGATGCGAAAAGCGCTTGACTTGGAGCGCGCTCCAACTTCGAGAATTCCCCCATGGAAAGCAACCTGAGCATCGCGGAAGTGGCACGGCGCACCGGCCTCACGGCCCACACGCTGCGCTACTACGAACGCATCGGCCTGATAGCCGCCGTGTCGCGCGCACCGGGCGGCCAGCGCCGCTATGCCGCAGCCGACATGGAATGGCTTGCTTTCCTGTTGCGCCTGCGCGAGACCGGCATGCCCATCCAGGGCATGCAGGCCTTCGCCGGGCTTCGCAGTCAGGGGGACGCGAGCATCGGCGAACGCCGCGCGATGCTCGAATCGCATCTCGCCGAGGTTCGCTCGAAGGTGGAGGCGCTGCAGCAATCGATGCAGGCGCTGGCGCACAAGATCGAGCACTACCGCGGGATCGAGGCCCGGCGTCCCTCTTCATCGGGCATCGCCCCGGCTTCAACGAAGAGGAAGAAACATGCAGCAGCAGCAACACCAACCCCAACCGACGACGACCAGCCACGCGCCCAGCGAGCGCTACGCGCGCGGCCTCGCGAAACTGCAGCAGATCGACGGTGAAGGCGGCATCAAGGTCGTCGAAGGCCTGGCCGACATCGCACCCGATTTCGCGCGCCTGCTGATCGAGTTCCCGTTCGGCGACGTCTATTCGCGCCCCGGCCTCGACCTGCGCTCGCGCGAGATCGCGGTGGTGGCCGCGCTCACCGCCATGGGCAATGCCGCGCCGCAGCTCAGGGTGCACATCCAGGGCGCGCTCAACGTCGGCGTGACGCGCGAGGAAGTGATCGAGGTGATCATGCAGATGGCCGTGTACGCGGGCTTCCCCGCCGCGCTCAACGGCCTGAGCGCCGCCCGCGAGGTGTTCGCGGCCGACGATGAAAAAAACGCGCGGCCCCTTGCGGAACCGCGCGCCCTGGTCGAGCCAGCCTGACGAAGGCCGCAGCAGGCCTTACTTGAGGGCCTTGAAGCGCACGCGCTTGGGCTTGGCGCCCTCTTCGCCCAGACGCTTCTTCTTGTCGGCTTCGTACTCCTGGTAGTTGCCGTCGAAGAACACCCATTGCGAATCGCCTTCGGCGGCCAGGATGTGGGTCGCGATGCGGTCGAGGAACCAGCGGTCATGGCTGATCACCAGCACGGTGCCCGCGTACTCGAGCAGCGCGTCTTCGAGCGCGCGCAGCGTTTCCACGTCCAGGTCGTTCGAGGGTTCGTCCAGCAGCAGCACGTTGCCGCCCTGGATCAGCGTCTTGGCCAGGTGCAGCCGGCCGCGTTCGCCGCCCGACAGGTTGCCGACCTTCTTCTGCTGGTCCTGGCCGTTGAAGTTGAAGCGGCCCGCGTAGGCGCGGCTGGCCATCTGGAACTTGCCGACGTTGATGATGTCCAGGCCGTTCGAGATGTCTTCCCACACGGTCTTGTTGTTGGCCAGTTCGTCGCGGTGCTGGTCGACGAAGGCCATCTTCACGGTCTGGCCCACCACCACCTCGCCGCTGTCGGGCTGTTCCTTGCCGGCGATCAGCTTGAACAGCGTGGACTTGCCGGCGCCGTTCGGGCCGATGATGCCGACGATGGCACCCGCGGGGATGTTGAAGTTCAGCTTGTCGATCAGCAGGCGGTCGCCGAAGCTCTTGCTCACGTCCTTGAACTCGATCACCTGGCTGCCCAGGCGCTCGGCCACAGGAATGAAGATTTCCTGCGTTTCGTTGCGCTTCTGGTATTCGACGTCGCTCAGTTCCTCGAAGCGGGCCAGGCGCGACTTGCTCTTGGCCTGGCGGGCCTTCGGGTTCTGGCGCGACCATTCCAGTTCCTTCTTCAGGGCCTTGGCGTGGGCTTCCTCGCTCTTCTGCTCCTGCGCCAGGCGTTCGCCCTTCTGCTCGAGCCAGGTGCTGTAGTTGCCCTTCCATGGAATGCCGCGGCCGCGGTCCAGTTCGAGGATCCACTCGGCGGCGTTGTCGAGGAAGTAGCGGTCATGGGTGATGGCCACCACGGTGCCCGTGAAGCGCTGCAGGAACACTTCGAGCCACTCCACCGATTCGGCGTCCAGGTGGTTGGTGGGTTCGTCGAGCAGCAGCATGTCGGGCTTGGACAGCAGCAGCTTGCACAGCGCCACGCGGCGCTTCTCGCCGCCCGACAGCAGGCCGATCTTGGCGTCCCACGGCGGCAGGCGCAGCGCGTCGGCCGCGATCTCGATCTGGTGCTCGGAATCGGTGCCGGCGGCGGAAATCACCGCCTCGAGCTCGCCCTGTTCGGCCGCCAGCGCGTCGAAGTCGGCGCCTTCCTCGGCGTAGGCGGCATAGATCTCCTCGAGGCGCGCCTTGGCGGCATTGACCTCGCCCATCGCCTCGTCGATCGCGTTGCGCACCGTGTGCTCGGGATTGAGCTTGGGCTCCTGCTCGAGGTAGCCGATCGACAGGCCGGCCATCGGAATGGCTTCGCCCTCGATCTCCTTGTCGACGCCGGCCATGATCTTGAGCAGCGAGGACTTGCCCGAGCCGTTCAGGCCGAGCACGCCGATCTTGGCGCCGGGAAAGAAGGACAACGAGATGTCTTTCAAGATCTGCCGCTTGGGCGGCACGGTCTTGGAGACTCTGTTCATGGTGTAGACGTACTGGGCCATCTTCTGTGTAGGACTGCTGATTGCTGAGGTGGCGAAAGCCGGAAAAAGCCGAAATCCCCTGGAGGAAGCCCCTGGAAGACGGCGGCAGGCCCGGCGCGCGGAATCGCGGAAACGGAGCGCGAAAAGCAGTGATTATCGACTCATGCGACAATCGCCACCGTGCCGGGTCCAGTTGCCCGCACACCGGCTCTCTGCCGGGGACGAAGAAAACCCTTCCGCAAGTCGGTTTTTCGGGCTCCCACTCCTGACCTTCATCAGCCTTGACTGGCTCGCGTCACAAGAACGAAAGACGCCGAGCGGGCCGATGTCACCGCGCCGTGTATGGCGCTTGTTGTTTCACACAATGACTTTTGATGAACTGAAGTTGGCTCCGGCCATCTTGAAGGCCGTGCACGAGCAGGGCTACGAGACCCCCACCCCGATCCAGGCCCAGGCCATTCCGGCCGTCCTCGAGGGCCACGACCTCCTCGGCGGCGCCCAGACCGGCACCGGCAAGACCGCCGCCTTCACCCTGCCGATGCTGCACAAGCTCACCATGAGCCGCAGCGCCACCAACAAGTTCGGCGGCATCGGCATCCGCGCCCTGGTGCTCACGCCCACCCGCGAACTCGCGGCGCAGGTCGAGGAATCGGTGCGCGACTACGGCAAGTACCTGCAGCTCGGCTCGACCGTGATCTTCGGCGGCGTGGGCATGAATCCGCAGATCGACCGCCTCAAGCGCGGCGTCGACATCCTGGTGGCCACCCCCGGCCGCCTGCTCGACCTGCAGCAGCAGGGCATGCTCGACCTGTCGACCGTGCAGATCCTGGTACTCGACGAAGCCGACCGCATGCTCGACATGGGCTTCATCCACGACGTGAAGAAGGTGCTGGCGCTGATGCCGGCCCAGAAGCAGAGCCTGCTGTTCTCGGCCACCTTCAGCGACGAGATCCGCGAACTGGCCAACGGCCTGCTGCGCAACCCGCAGAGCATCCAGGTCACGCCGCGCAACACCACGGTGCAGCGCATCACGCAGGTGGTCCACCCCGTGGGCCGCGGCAAGAAGAAGGCGCTGCTCGCGCACATCATCAACGAGCACCAGTGGAGCCAGGTGCTGGTGTTCACCCGCACCAAGTTCGGCGCCAACAGCGTGGCCGAATTCCTCACCAAGAACGGCATCGAGGCGATGGCGCTGCACGGCAACAAGAGCCAGAGCGCGCGCACCCAGGCGCTGGCCGGCTTCAAGAGCGGCGACATCCGCGCGCTGGTGGCCACCGACATCGCGGCCCGCGGCATCGACATCGACGAGCTGCCGCACGTCGTGAACTACGAGATCCCGAACGTCAGCGAAGACTACGTGCACCGCATCGGCCGCACCGGCCGCGCGGGTTCGAGCGGCGAGGCCGTGAGCTTCGTCTGCCTCGACGAGGAAGGCTTCATGCAGGAGATCGAGCGCTTCACCAAGCAGACGATCCCCGTGCAGGTCATCGAGGGCTTCGGCCCCGAGGAAGGCGAACGCGCCGAGCCGATCGCCATGGGCCGCCAGACCATCTGGGGCGGCGCCGGCCGTCCGCCGAGCCGCGAAGTCATGCAGGCGGCCGCCAAGGCGGCGCGCGGCGAGATGA
>NZ_JBZAYE010000464.1:0-5931 GCF_058244205.1 Variovorax sp. 20P10.2.4 | reverse complement strand
GGCGCGTCGGGGCGGTTCAGCGCCAGCCGGCCTTCTGCAACTGCTCGGCGATCTGCTGCGCGATCTTCTCGTAGCCCTGCGCATTCGCGTGGATGCGGTCGGAGCGCAGCGCGGGATCGGACAGCACGCCCGCATACACCGCCGGGATCAGCAGCGCCTGCTCGGCGGTCGCGACCTCTTCGTAGAGCGGCGCATCGCTGAGCGCGCCGATGGTCGCGCGCAGCAGTTCGGGCGCGGGCGTGGCGATCAGTGCCACGCGCGGCGTGTGCGTGCGCGCCTGGCGCACGATCGCCGCGATGTTGTCGCGCGTGGTCTGCAGCGGCACGCCGCGCAGCATGTCGTTGCCGCCGATGCCCACCAGCACCGCGTCGTAGCTGTCGGCCGCGAGCAGCGCGTCGAGCCGCTTCAGCGCGCCGGCCGAGGTGTCGCCGTTGATGCCTTCGTTGACCACCTGCCAGCCCGTGAGTGCCGCGAGCCTCGCGGGCCAGTCCTCCCCGGGTGGGGCACCGTAGCCGAAGGTCAGGCTGTCGCCCAGCGCGAGCAGCTTGGCATCTGACTTCAGCGCCGGCTCCGAGGCCTTGCGCCGGCCGCAGGCGGCGAGCGTGGAGGCGGCGATGCCGCCGGCGAGGAGCTGCAGCAGGTGGCGTCGGTTCATGCGTGGGTAGGCGAAAGTGAAGGCGGGCGCCAGCATAGCGGCGCATTTCGCGCGCGCCTGAAAGACCGTACCGGATCTGGCGACAACCGGGCAGGGCGGAGGAGGGCGGTCAGCGGCGCAGGTCCACCAGCGCCTCGAGCCGCTTCACCTCGGCCCAGGTCTCGCGCTTGAAGGCCTGGTGATAGCGATCGATGGCCTCGGTCGACTGCGTCGCGACCTGCCGCGCCTTCTCGTGCGAGGCGGCGCGCATGTAGTAGACGAGGAAGTCGCCCTCGCTGCCGCTGTCGAGGAACACCGACTCGATGGTGACGCCTTCCGCGGCCAGCGTTCGCAGCGCCTCCTCGCGGTGTTCGGCGATGTAGCGGGCCCATGCGCGCACGCGTTCGAGCGAGCCCGGATGCAGGCGCACGCGCGCGCAGACGGCGCTGTCGCTGCCCTCGGGGACGTCGGGCGATCCGGACATGGGGCTGTGGCCGCGCCCGCTCAATCGTTCGTCTCGTCGCCCGTGGCGACCGCGCGCTCGCGCAGCTGGAACACATTGCCCTCGGTGTCGTGCCCGTCGCAATAGCGATGGCCGCCGAACGCCCATTCGGCCTCGGCCGGCTTCAATGCGCCGCCGTGCTCGGCGGCCGCGCGCCGCGCATCGCGCAGGCTCTCGACCGGAAAGACGAACTTCAGCGCCGTGTTCTCGCGCCGCACCGGCGGCTGCGACACATGGACCCGGGCCGCGATGTCGCCATGCATCGCGACCACGAACAGCTGCAGCGCGGGCGATTCGAGGGTGCTGAATCCGCCTTCGGCATGGGCGAGCGACAGGCCGGCGACGCGCGTGTAGAACGTGCTCAGGCGCGTCACGTCCTTGGCGTAGACGACGGCTGCCGCGACGGTGTGTTCGGTCATCGGACCCCTCGGTGTGTGGTTGCTGCGTTCGGGTTTGGCAGGGTGCCGGGCGGCATTCTGCCAGCGCTCCCGCGCGAGTCTGGTGACCGGACGTGACGCGTGTCTTTCAGGCCGCGCAGCCCTCGGCATGCGCGCGCCGCAGCTCCGCCTGCAGCTTCTTCCAGAGCGCGGGCCCGCCCTTGTCGAGCGCGGCGGCATCGGCGGCGCTGTCCTTCGTGGCGGCCGTGTGCTTGCGGCCCCAGATGCCGATCTGCGCCACCACCGGCAGCAGGTCGATGCCCATGGGCGTGAGGCTGTAGAGGGCCTTCTGCCGGTGCGTGGGATCGTCGCTCTTGCGCAGCACGCCCTGATCGACGAGCTTGCCGAGCCGCTCGGTGAGGATGTTGGTCGAGATGCCTTCGTCGGACTGCAGGAACTCGCGGAAATGGCGCTTGCCCGCGAACATCATGTCGCGCACGATCAGCAGGCTCCAGCGGTCGCCGAAGACTTCCAGCGCGAGATTGATCGGGCAGAGGGATTTTTCCTGGGATGCCATGGCGCGCGCTCCTACGCTTTTCTTTCGGAACCGCTTGCATTCTTGCATCGGTCGGAAGACACTGCAACCGCCCGCCGGAAACCGATTGCAATTCGCAAGCAGAAAGCAGGGCGCTTCGATCCCTTCCAGACCCACCAGGAGAACGCGCATGAGAAAGCTGATCCTTCAGATGCAGATGTCCGTCGACGGCTATGTGTCGGCGGCCCACGCCCACCTCGACTGGCAGCTCTGGGGCTGGGGCGATCCCTGGCCCTGGGACGAGCGGCTCAAGCAGGACTTCAACACCGTGTTCGACAGCGTGGGCACCATCCTCCTGAGCCGCAAGATCGCGGAGGAGGGCTACCTCGACCACTGGGGCCGCGCGGCGCAGCGCTTTCCGGCCGATCGCCACTACGCCTTCGCCCAGAAGATCGTCAATGCCGACAAGGTGGTGCTCTCGAACAAGCTCGAGGCCTCGCGCTGGGAGCGCACCGCGGTGGTCCATGGCGACCTGGCCGAGGCGGTCGAGACGCTCAAGCGCCAGGAGGGCGGCGACATCCTCTCGATCGGCGGCGTGGGCTTCGCGTCGGCGCTGGTCGAGGCCGGCGTGGTCGACGAGTTCCAGTTCTTCGTCAATCCGGCCGCGGTGGGCGGCGGGCTGTCGGTGTTCAACGACCGCAGCAAGGGCCACCGGCTCGCGCTGCTGCGCTCCGACGCCTATGAATGCGGCATCGTGGTCAACCGCTACGTGCCCGGCCTGCCCTGAAACGGCACCATGGCGCCGCGCGGCTGTAGGAGCGCAGGAGGCGCGGATACCGCCGCTTACCTTGTTTCACTTCGCGCCTACCTGAGCGCCGGCTGACCGACACACAGGCCGCCCACAATGGACTCGTCATCACAACACGCACGAAGGAGTTCCAGATGTTCATCAACAAGACGAAGAGCATGGCCGTGGCCGCTGCGGCACTCGCCATGTGCATGGCAGCGGGCAGCGCCTTCGCGCAGGGCCGCGGCCATGACGGTCATCGCGGCGGCCCTCCGGGCCATGACCGCATGGAGCGCCGCGGCCCGCCGCCCGGCCACTGGGGCAACCAGGACTTCCGCGACGGACGCCAGTTCGATCGCCGCGGTTTCCCGCAGCCGCATGCCGAATGGCGCCGCGGTGGCCGCGTGCCGAGCGAGTACCGCACGCGCAACTACGTGGTCAACGACTACCGCGCCTACCGCCTGCAGCCGCCGCCGCGCGGCTACCAGTGGATGGGCGTGGGCGGCGACTTCGTGCTGGCCGCGATCGCCACGGGCGTGATCTCGCAGATCATCGCTGGCCAATAACGATAAGTGCCCACTGCCGCAGTGGCTCCGAGAGGAGCCCGCACGAAAGCCGCCGCAGGCCTCACGCCGCGGCGGCTTTCTCTTGGGGGTGCCTCAGACGAGTGCCGTGGGCGCGAGCTGCGCGCAGACGTTGCGGCCCGTGATCGTGAGCCGCAGCCCGCCGCCGTGCCATTCGAGCCAGTTGAGGTTCACGTAGGCATCGATGTCGCTGTCGTCGATGCGGTCGGCATGGCGTTGCTGCAGCAGTTCCACCGTGGCGGGCAGCCCTCGTCGCAGGCGTTCGCGCCGTTCGCTGGCTTCGGCGGCCTTGAGGGCCTTGGCCTTCGCTGTGGGGTGCTGCTGCGAAATCGATGCCATTGCTGATCCGTTCCGGAAAGCTGGGATGAATGCGAATGTACGCTCCTTGTGTGAAGCAACTGGCAGCTTTTTCATGCTTTCGTATGGAAGTCTCGCCGCTTCGGTCGACATCGTGACCGAAGCCTCGCATCCGCCGTGCGAAGTCCACGCGCCAAGCCCTTGTCGGGCCACGCTTTTCAGATTTCGTAGTGCGAAGCCCTGGTTTCGTCGGTCAGTGCCTTTTCCACCACAGCGCGCGTGAGGGTCGGCGCGAAGGACTCGATGAAGGCGTAGACGTACTTGCGCAAGTAGTTGCCGCGCCGCACCGCGAGCTTCGTGAGGTTGATGCCGAAGTGGCGCCCCGCGTCGATCGCGCGCAGCTGCGTGTCGCGCTCGGCCTCGTAGGCCACGCCGGCCACGATGCCCACGCCCATGCCGAGCTGCACGTAGGTCTTGATCACGTCGGCATCCATCGCGGCCAGCACGATGTTGGGCGTGAGCCCGCGCTGCGCGAAGGCCTCGTCGATGCGCGAGCGGCCCGTGAAGCCGGTGTCGTAGGTGATCAGCGGATAGCGCGTGAGCGCATCGAGCGTGAGCGGCGCGTCGAGCAGCGGATGGCCCGGCGGCACGATCACCGAATGGGTCCAGCGGTAGCAGGGCAGGGCGACCAGCTGCGGGTAGTCGCCCAGCGCCTCGGTGGCGATGCCCACGTCGGCCTCGCCGTCGATCAGCATCTGCGCGATCTGCTTGGGCGAGCCCTGGTGCAGGTGCAGCTTCACGTTGGGGAACTGGGCGCGGAATTCCTGCACCGCCACCGGCATCGCATAGCGCGCCTGCGAGTGCGTGGCCGTCACCGACAGCAGGCCGCTCTGCTGCGCGACGAACTCCTGCCCGGCATGCCGCAGGTTGCTGCTCTCGAGCAGCATGCGCTCGATGATCGGCAGCACGTGGCCGCCGGGTTCGGTGAGGCCGGTGAGCCGCTTGCCGGCCCGCACGAAGAGCTCGATGCCGAGCTCCTCCTCGAGTTCGCGGATCTGCCGGCTCACGCCGGGCTGCGAGGTGTGGAGGGTATGGGCGACCTCGGTCAGGTTGAAGCCGCAACGAACGGCCTCGCGTACCGAGCGCAGTTGTTGGAAGTTCATCTGGCGCGGAAGGGTCATGTCCCGGAGCGGGACGGACCGGGAATTCTCTGCACAACGGCTTATGCGGGGAACGATGCGTTTGTTGGTTTCACATGAGCAAATCATCTTTGGGCCCTCTGGCAAGGCGGCCTTTGCGTTGGCTTGCTATTTCGCACGACTGTGCTAAAGTACGCCGCATGGACGCCAAGACCCAGAAAAGCGAGTTGACCCGCACCGCCATCGTCGGCGCGGCGATGGATCTCGCGCTGGCCGAGGGCCTGGAGGCGATTACGCTGCAGGCGATCGCGAGCCGGCTGGCCCTGTCCAAGAGCGGCGTGTTCTCGCGCGTGGGATCGCGCGAGGCGCTGCAGAAGGCCGTCATCGAGGAATACGGCCGCCGCTTCCTGGCCGACGTGTTCGTGCCCGCGATGCAGAAGCCCAAGGGCCTGGCGCGGCTGACCGACATCGTCGAGCGCTGGATCGCGCGCACGCGCGACGTCGAGAGCGAGACCGGCTGCCTCTACATGGCCGGTGCCTTCGAGTACGACGACCGCGAGGGCGAGCTGCGCGAGCTGCTGCTCGCCGAGATCACCCGCTGGCGCGCCGCGCTGCGCCGCACCGTGCTGCAGGCGGTGGACAGCGGCGAGCTCAAGGCCGGCACCGATGCCGCGCTGCTGGTCAGCGAGCTCAACGGCCTCGTGATGACCCTGCTGCACGACGCGCGCTTCCTGCGCGATCCGCTGGCCGGCGAGCATGCCGCGCGCAGCTGGCGGCGCATCCTTTCCGACTATCGCGCCTGAGGCAGGTCCCGGGCGCACGCCTTTCGTCTTTGCTTATCTGAATTTCGCACAACCGTGCGATAAAAAAGGAGAAACACCATGCTGATCATTGCCCTCTGTCTGGCCGTCTACGCGCTGGCCCTCGGCGTCGAAACCCTGCGCGAAGCCCTGCGTGCGCTGCCCGGCAGCAACCAGGACTGGGTCTGGTACTGAAGGGCGCACGGCATGACGAGCAGCGCCACGCCTTCGGCCTCCACCCACGCCGCGCGTTCCGGCTACTACGGCGCCAGCCTC
>NZ_JBZAYE010000463.1:0-5936 GCF_058244205.1 Variovorax sp. 20P10.2.4 | reverse complement strand
CGAACAGCATGTCGAGCGGCAGCGCGAACAGGTCGTTGCAATGCAGGCCGCCCTGGCTGCGCGCCAGCGGCTGGTGCAGCATTTGCCGCGCCGCAGCATTGGCGCCGGTGACGTTGCCGCCGCCGTCGATGCACAGCAGGCCCTCGGCCGCCTCGCTGGTGGGGCAGCCGGGCCAGGCCAGGCGCAGCAGCATCTCGCAGGGGGCACGCAGCACCAGCGCGTTCTCGATGCTGCGCGCCGACAGGGTCGCGAGGTGGCGCAGCTCGGGCCGCTCGGCCACCTGCACGCCGGTCAGGTCGAGCATGCCGATGCAGTCGCCCTGGGGACCGAACAGCGGCGCGCCGGCGCAGCTGTAGACGCTGGTGTCGTCGAAGAAATGCTCGCCGCCGTGCAGCCAGACCGATTCCTGCTCGGCCAGCGCGGTGCCGATCGCGCTGGTGCCGATGGCGCGTTCCGACAGGTCGACGCCGATGCGTGCGATGTTGCGCGCGTAGCGGCTGGCGTCGTCGGTGCCGTCGGGCAGCAGGCCCACGTCGACCACGATGCCCTCGGCATCGGTCAGCACGGCGAAATAGCGGGTGTCGGCGATGGCGCGCGACAGCCGTTCGATCACCGGACGCGCGGCCGACACCAGGGCGCGGTTGCGTTCCGCCACCGCGCGCTGGGCGCTGCGGCCCACCGGCTCGAAGCTCACGCGCTGCTGCGGCTGCTGGCCGGCCTCGATGCAGCGCTGCCAGGAGCGGGCGATCCAGGGTTCGATGCGGCTGCCGGGCGGGGCGCGGAGATCGACGGCATCGCCATGGATCAGGGCCTGCCGGGCCTGGGCGATGGCCAGCGAGCGCTCGGGTGTCGGCAGGGCGTTGGAAGCGAGCATCTGTTTGCGGGGGCGCGTGGGGCGCCCGTTTTGGGGACCTGCCGAACGGCAAGCTGTTTCATTTTGAGAATTTCAGGCCCCCGGCGCAAGCGTCGAGGGTTTTGCCTAGGATAGTGCAGGGGGTCGGCATCCAAGATGCCCTCGGGGCCCGCCCATGCCGCTGCGAGGTGCGGGCCTGTCAGCCATCACCCTTCACGGAGACAGCCACATGCAGGTAGCCCTCAAGGTCAACGGCCGCTCGGTCACCGTCGACGCGCCACCCAACACCCTCCTCGTGCACGCGATCCGCGAGCACCTCCACCTCACCGGCACCCACGTCGGCTGCGACACCGCCCAGTGCGGCGCCTGCACCGTCCACGTCGACGGCCGGGCCGTCAAGTCGTGCAACATCCTGGCCGCCCAGGTGGCCGGCGCCGAAATCACCACCATCGAGGGCGTGGCCCAGCCCGACGGCACCATGCACCCGATGCAGGCCGCGTTCAAGGAATGCCACGGCCTGCAATGCGGCTTCTGTACCCCGGGGATGGTCATGAGCGCCATCGACCTGTGCACCCACCACCCGAAGTCGAGCGAATCCGAGATCCGCGAGCTGCTCGACGGCAACCTGTGCCGCTGCACCGGCTACCAGAACATCGTCAAGGCCGTGGTGATGGGCGGCGAGGCCATGGCCTCGGGCAACCCGGTTCCGGTCCAGGCCACGGCCGCGGCCTGAGGAGAGCGACATGGGTGCCTCCGACTTCGCGAATCTGCCGCACATCGGCGACGCGCTCCGGCGCAAGGAAGACTACCGGTTCCTGACCGGGGCGGGCAACTACACCGACGACATCACGCTGGCCAACCAGTCGCACGCGGTGTTCGTGCGTTCTCCGCACGCGCATGCGCGTGTCGTCTCGGTCGACATCGCCGATGCGCTCACCATGCCCGGCGTGGTCGGCATCTTCAGCGGCAAGGACATCGAGGGCAAGATGGGCGGGCTGCCCTGCGGCTGGCTGATCAACAACCCCGACGGCACGCCGATGAAGGAGCCGATGCACCCGATCCTCGCGATCAACAAGGTGCGCTACGTCGGCGACCACGTCGCGATGGTGGTGGCCGAGACGGTCGAGCAGGCGAAGAACGCCGCCGAAGCCGTGGTGGTCGAGTACGAGGTGCTGCCCGCGCTGGTCGGCGTGGCCGACGCCGCGAAGAAGGCCGGCGGCGTCACGATCCACGACGAGGCGCCCGACAACCAGTGCTACAAGTGGGCGCTGGGCGACAAGGCGGCGGTCGATGCCGCCTTCGCGGGCGCCGCGCATGTCACCCAGCTCGACCTGGTCAACAACCGGCTGATTCCCAACCCGATCGAGCCGCGCGTGGCCATCGGCAGCTACAGCCGCGGCACCGACGACTACACGCTCTACGTCTCGAACCAGAACCCGCACGTCGAGCGGCTGCTGATGACGGCCTTCGTGCTGGGCCTGCCCGAGCACAAGGTGCGCGTGATCGCGCCCGACGTGGGCGGCGGCTTCGGCTCGAAGATCTTCCTCTACGCCGAGGACGTGTGCCTGACCTGGGCCGCCAAGCAGCTCAACCGCAACATCAAGTGGACGGCCGAGCGCTCGGAATGCTTCCTGTCGGACGCGCATGGCCGCGACCACGTGAGCCATGCCGAGATGGCGATGGACAGTCAAGGCAAGTTCCTCGCGATGCGGGTCCACACCGACGCCAACCTCGGCGCCTACCTGTCGACCTTCTCGACCGCGGTGCCGACCATCCTCTACGCCACCTTGCTCGCGGGCCAGTACACCACGCCGCAGATCTACGTCGAGGTCGATGCCTGGTTCACCAACACAGCACCGGTCGATGCCTATCGCGGTGCCGGCCGGCCCGAGGCCACCTACCTGCTCGAGCGGCTGGTCTCGCGCTGCGCCTGGGAAATGAACCTGGGCCAGGACGAGATCCGCCAGCGCAACTTTATCACCGCCTTCCCGTACCAGACGCCGGTAGCGCTGCAGTACGACACCGGCGACTTCCATGCCTGCATGGACAAGGCGCGCAAGCTGGCCGAGGTCGAGGGCTACGGCCAGCGCAAGTCGGCCAGCGAGGCGGCCGGCAAGCTGCGCGGCATCGGCTACTCGAGCTACATCGAGGCCTGCGGCATCGCGCCGTCGAACATCGCGGGCGCGCTCGGCGCGCGCGCGGGCCTGTTCGAGTGCGGCGAGATCCGCGTGCATCCGACCGGCAGCGTGACCGTGTTCACCGGCTCGCACAGCCATGGCCAGGGCCACGAGACCACCTTCGCGCAGGTGGTGGCGGCGCGCCTGGGCATCGCGGTCGAGGCGGTCGACGTGGTGCACGGAGACACCGGCCGCGTGCCCTTCGGCATGGGCACCTACGGCTCGCGTTCGATCTCGGTCGGCGGCGCGGCCATCATGAAGGCGCTCGACAAGATCGAGGCCAAGGCCAAGAAGATCGCGGCCCACCTGATGGAGGCGAGCGACGCCGACATCGAGTTCGCCAACGGCGAGTTCACGGTCAAGGGCACCGACAAGAAGATCCCGTTCGGCCAGGTGGCGCTGACGGCCTACGTGCCGCACAACTACCCGCTCGACAAGCTCGAGCCTGGCCTCAACGAAACCGCCTTCTACGACCCGACCAACTTCACCTTCCCGGGCGGCACCTACATCTGCGAGGTCGAGATCGACCGGCAGACCGGCGAGGTGCGCGTGGACCGCTTCACCGCGGTCGACGACTTCGGCACCATCATCAATCCGATGATCGTCGAGGGCCAGGTGCACGGCGGGCTGGTGCAGGGCATCGGCCAGGCGCTGCTCGAGAACTGCGTCTACGACAACGAGACCGGCCAGCTGCTCACCGGCAGCTTCATGGACTACGCCATGCCGCGCGCCGCCGAGTTCCCGCAGTTCAAGCTCGACACCGTCTGCACGCCCTGCACCCACAACCCGCTGGGCACCAAGGGCTGCGGCGAGGCGGGCGCGATCGGCTCGCCGCCGGCGGTCATCAACGCCGTGCTCGATGCACTGGCGCCGCTGGGCGTGAAGGACTTCGACATGCCGGCCTCGTCGAGCCGCGTCTGGGAAGCGATGCAGAAGGGCAGCGGCAGCGCCGCCAGCGACCCGGTGGCGCAGCAGCCCGCGCTGGCCGCCAGCACGCAGGGCCGTCCGGCCGCCTGATCAACCCCTCCCTACAAATAAAGAAGGAACCACCCCATGTACGCCTTCACGTTCGAACGGCCCGCGGCCCTGGCCGACGCCGTCAAGCTGGCAGAAGCCGGCGGCAAGCCCCTGGCGGGCGGCCAGACCCTGCTGGCCTCGATGAAGCTGCGCCTGTCGGCGCCCGAACAGCTCGTCGACCTCGGCGGCATCAAGGAACTCACCGGCATCAGGAAGGATGGCGATGCCATCGTCATCGGTGCCATGTCGCGCCACCTCGACGTGGCCAACAACACCGAGGTGAAGGCCGCCTTCCCGGCGCTGGCCGACCTGGCCTCGCGCATCGGCGACCGCCAGGTACGCGCGATGGGCACCATCGGCGGCTCGGTGGCCAACAACGATCCGGCCGCCTGCTATCCGAGCGCGGTGCTGGGATCGGGCGCGACCGTGATCACCACCAAGCGCGAGATCGCGGCCGACGACTTCTTCCTGGGCCTGTTCACCACCGCGCTCGAGGACGGCGAACTGATCACCGCGATCCGCTTCCCGATCCCGAAGCGCGCGGTCTACGAGAAGCTGCGCCAGAAGGCCTCGCATTTCCCGCTGGTCGGCGTGTTCCTCGCGCAGTACGACAGCGGCGTGCGCGTGGCCATCACCGGCGCGGGCAACGGCGTGTTCCGGCACGCGGGGCTCGAGGATGCGCTCAACAAGAGCTTCACCGCGGCCGCGGCGGCCGGCGTGAAGATCGACGCCAGCGAGCTCAACACCGACCTGCACGCCACGGCGGCCTACCGCGCCAACCTGATCAACGTGCTGACGCAGCGCGCGGTGACGAAGGCGCTGGGCTGACGCGGACGGGTTGACCGATCGCGAGAGCGGCGCGAAGCACGCCTTCGCGCGGCTCTCGCGTCCTTCTTGCGTTGCGATGTCCGCGGCGCCGGCCGTGCATTACCCTAGGCCATGACCTTCGAGACCATCGACTCCCTCACCGACGGCCTGCTGCGCGCCGGCTACTACGCCGACCGCCGGCTCGCGACCGCCGTGTTCCTCGCGCTGAAGCTGCAGCGCCCGCTGCTGCTCGAGGGCGAGCCCGGCGTGGGCAAGACCGAACTCGCGAAGGCGCTGGCCAAGGCGCTGCAGCGCGAGCTGCTGCGGCTGCAGTGCTACGACGGCCTCGAGCAGCGCGAGGCGCTCTACGAATGGAACTACGCGGCGCAGCTGCTGCACATGCGCGCGGTCGAGGCCTCGGGCGCGGTGCGCGACGTCGAGGCCGAGGTCTACCAGCCGCACTACCTGATCCGTCGCCCGCTGCTGCAGGCGCTGCAGGCGCCGGCCCCGGGCGCGGTGCTGCTGATCGACGAGGTCGATCGCGCCGACGAGCCCTTCGAGGCCTTCCTGCTCGAGTACCTCGGCGAGTACCAGGTCAGCATTCCCGAGCTCGGCACCATCCGCGCCGAGGTGGCACCGGTCACCATCCTCACGAGCAACCGCACGCGCGAACTCAACGACGCCGTGAAGCGGCGCTGCCTCTACCACTGGCTCGACTATCCCGAGCGCGAGCGCGAACTGGCCATCGTGCGTGCCCAGGTACCGGGCGTGGGCGAGAAGCTGTCGGCGCAGGTGGCCGATTTCGCGGCCCGCCTGCGCAGCGCGCCCTTCGTCAACGCCTTCCAGCGCGCGCCCGGCATTGCCGAGAGCGTCGAGTGGGCGCGCGCGCTGATCGCGCTCGACACGATCGAGCTCGATCCCGAGGTGGTGTCCGACACCGCCGGCATCCTGTTCAAGCAGCGCGACGACGTGGCGGCGCTGACCCGCGAGCTGGCGAGCGAGCTGCTGAAGCCGGAACCGGAGCAGGCCGGCGCGTGAGATGAGGCCGCGATGCAGCAACTAGGCGACGCCCGCACCGGCAA
>NZ_JBZAYE010000462.1:0-5962 GCF_058244205.1 Variovorax sp. 20P10.2.4 | reverse complement strand
TGCATCGAGCCGGCCTCGCGCTCACGCGCCAGCGGTGCCTCGAGCAGCGCGCGGCGCACGGGGTCGGACAGGGTGGCGGAGGGGTCGGCGGCATCGGTCATCGGGCGTTCTCGTGGCACCATGAAATTCGCATGGCGTGGCGCTTTTCGTGGCGCCACGACGGGCGTACTGTAGCGCCTGTCGTCATCGAAAGAGAGTCCCCCATGCCCGCCTCCCACCCCCCGCTCACGCCGCGCACCAACCAGTTCGGCCAGACCATCGGCGCCGCCCTGCCCGGCTGGTCGCCGCGCCCGAAGCCGCCGCGCACGCCGATCGAAGGCCGCCTGTGCCGGCTCGAACCCTTGTCGGCCGAGCGCCACGCGGCCGACCTGCATGCCGCCCATGCGCTGGCACCCGACGGCCGCGACTGGACCTACCTCGCGGTGGAGCGCGCGCCCGATGCCGCGAGCGCGCGCGCCTATGTGGAGCTGATCGCGCAGAGCGTGGACCCGATGCACTTCGCGGTGATCGACAAGGCCACGGGCCGCGCCGTGGGCAGCCTCGCGCTGATGCGCATCGAGCCCAACCATGGCGTGATGGAGGTCGGCCACGTGACCTTCTCGCCGCTGCTCAAGCGCACGCCGCTGTCGACCGAGGCGCAGTACCTGCTGATGCAGCTGGCCTTCGACGAGCTCGGCTACCGGCGCTACGAATGGAAGTGCGACAACTTCAACGCGCCCTCGAAGAAGGCGGCGCAGCGCCTGGGCTTCCAGTTCGAGGGCGTGTTCCGCCAGCCGCTGGTCTACAAGGGCCGCACGCGCGACACGGCCTGGTTTTCGGTCATCGACAGCGAATGGCCGGCGCTGCGCGCGGGCTTCGAGCAGTGGCTCGCGCCCGCCAACTTCGATGCCGACGGCAAGCAGCGGCAGTCGCTGGAACAACTGCGCGCGGCCGCGGCCTGAGTCGCGTCAGGCGGCGGCGGGCGCGGGCAGCTGCTCGCCGAGGAAGACCAGGAAGGTCTTCACCACCTCGGGCAGGGTGCGGCCCGCCAGGGTCTGCAGCTCGACCGTGCGGCCGCGCATGCCGCGCTCGCGGATCTCCGCCGCGTGCAGCTCGCCGCGCCGCACGCGGTCGCGCACCGTGATCTCGCCCGCGATCGTGAGGCCGCCGCCGTGCAGCACGAAGCTGGCCAGCGACTCGAAGCGGTTGCTGGTCAGCACCGGCTCGAACACCAGCCCGCGCTGGCTGCAGCCCACGTCGAACAGCTGGCGCACCGTGTTGTCGGCGCCCGAGAGCGCGATCGGGTACGGATGCATCTGCGCCAGGGTCACGGTGCGCAGCTTCGCGAGCGGATGGTCGGGCCGCATCACGGCGAACACCGAGGCCGGCTGGCGCCGCTCGACGCGGATGCCGTCGACCGCGGCGCGGCTGTAGGTCAGGCCGACGTCGGCCTCGCCGAGCAGCACCGCCTCGGTCACCTCGGCCGGCCGCGCGGCGCGCAGCTGGAACTGGATGCCCGGGTGTTCGGCGCGAAAGTCCGCGATGGCGCGCGGCAGGAACTCGTTGGCGAAACCCGAGGAACAGGCGAGGCGCACCCGCCCGCGCTTCAAGCCCTGCAGCCCGCGGATGTCGGACACCACGCGCTCGGCCTCGAGCGCGCCATGCAGCGCATGCGCGGCCAGCAGCTCGCCCGCGGGACTCGCGACCATCCCGCGCGGATGGCGCTCGAACAGCGGCACGCCGAGCAGGTCCTCGAGCATCGCCACCTGTCGGCTGATGGCCGAGGGGCTGACGCTGAGCCGCTCGGCCGCCACCGTGAGCGAGCCGCTGCGGGCCACCTCGAGGAAGTAGCGCAGGGCGGTGTCCTGCAGGCGGTGGGCGGTCATGGCGGGCTTTAGCTTTGAGGAAAACGCAAAGATATCGCCAAAAAACGGCAATTGTTCAAAAGCGGGCGGCTGCCTAAGCTGCACGGTGGCC
Organism: Variovorax sp. 20P10.2.4; assembly: GCF_058244205.1. Lineage (NCBI taxonomy): Bacteria > Pseudomonadati > Pseudomonadota > Betaproteobacteria > Burkholderiales > Comamonadaceae > Variovorax > Variovorax sp. 20P10.2.4. Next base: position 4,006 of record NZ_JBZAYE010000462.1, on the reverse strand, counting down.
GCCCCGGCCAGCCCCTTCCTCCTTCCCTCCCCCCCACCGAACGATCCGCGCATGCACCTCCCGCTCCTCCACCGCCCCGCGCCCCGCCCACGGACCCTGCTCGCCCTGCTGGCCACCGCCCTGATCGCCGGCACCGGCTTGGCCCAGGCGGCCGACCTGCCGCAGGCCGAGGCCGAACGCCACGCGCAGGCCAGCTACCGCGAGTACTTCGAGCTGCTCTCGCTGCCCAACGACGCGATCGTTCCCGAGGACATCCGCAAGAACGTGGACTGGCTCGCCAAGGCCTTCGAGAAGCGCGGCTTCGCGACGCGCCAGCTCGACAACGACGGCAAGCCGATGCTCTATGCCGAGCTGCCGGGGCACGACGCGGCGCGCAAGACCGTGCTGTTCTACATGCACCTCGACGGCCAGCCGGTGATCCCCGCGCAGTGGGCGCAGAAGAGCCCGTGGACGCCTGTGCTCAAGCGCCGCGCGGCCGACGGCGGCTGGGAGGAGATCGATGCCGCGCCGCTGTTCGACGGCCCGGTCGATCCCGAGTGGCGCGTGTTCGGCCGAGCCTCGGCCGACGACAAGGGCCCGATCATGATGATGCTGGCCGCGATCGACGCGCTGAAGGCGGCCGGCGGCACGCCCGCGGTCAACGTCAAGGTGATCCTCGACAGCGAGGAGGAGAAGGGCTCGCCCTCGATCGCCAAGGTGATGCAGGCCCACCGCGAGCTGCTGGCCTGCGACGCCATCGTGATCCACGACGGCCCGATGCACGCCACCAACCGGCCCACGCTGGTGTTCGGCAACCGCGGCGCGGCCGAGGCCAGGCTCACGGTCTACGGCGCCAAGGTGCCGCTGCACAGCGGCCACTACGGCAACTACGCGCCCAACCCGGCGCAGCGGCTCGCGAGCCTGCTGGCCTCGATGAAGAACGAGCAGGGCCGCGTGACCGTGGCCGGCTACTACGACCGGGTGCGCATCAGCGCGGCCGACCGCCAGGTGATGGCGGCGGTGCCCGACGACGAGACCGCGCTGCGCCGCCGCCTGGGCATCGCGCGCACCGACAAGGTGGGCGCCAACTACCAGGAGGCGATGCAGTACCCCTCGCTCAACGTGCGCGGCATGGCCTCGGCAGCGGTCGGCGACAAGGTCGCGAACATCGTGCCCGACCGCGCGGTGGCCGAGCTCGACCTGCGCACCACGCCCGATTCCGACGCGGCCTACCTGGGCGCGCTGATCGAGAAGCACATCCTCAAGCAGGGCTACCACCTGGTGAAGGGCGCGCCCAGCGACGAGGACCGCGCGCGCTACGACAAGCTCGCGACCTTCAGCTACCAGAGCGAAGGCGCCGACGCGGCCGGCGCGCCGATCGATTCGGCGATCGGGCGCTGGGCCTACAAGTCGCTGACCGACAGCTTCGGCGCCACGCCGGCGCCGGTGCGCATCCGCATGATGGGCGGCACGGTGCCGACCGCGGAGATCGTCAAGGTGCTGCAGGTGCCGTTCGCGATCATCCCGCTGGTGAATGCCGACAACAACCAGCACGCGGCCAACGAGAACCTGCGGCTGGGCAACTACGTGAGCGGCGTGCGCACCATCTACAGCCTGATGACGCACCCGCTCTGAACGAAGGGCGGGCTCAGCCTCCCTTGCCGGGCTTCTGCGCCTGCTCGCACTTCACCTGGATGCGCTCGCGCTCGTCGAGCGTGGCGCCGATGCGCACCGCGCTGAGGCAGCCGCCCCAGACGCAGCCGGTGTCGGTCGACAGCAGGTCGGGCCGCGACACCCAGCCCAGCGTGGACCAGTGGCCGAAGGCGACCGTGGCTTCGGCCGTGCGCCGGCCCGGCACGTCGAACCAGGGCATGTAGCCCGCGGGCGCGTCGGCCGCGCCGTCGGTGGTCTCGAACTCCATCGTGCCGTCGGCGGTGCACAGCCGCAGCCGCGTGAGCGCATTGACGATCACGCGCAGCCGCTCGCTGCCTTCGAGCGTGTCGCTCCAGCGATCGGGCTGGTTGCCGTACATGGTGGCGAGGAAGGCGCCGAGGTTGGGGCCGCGCAGCACCGCCTCGAGCTCGCCCGCATGGGCGCGCACGTCGGCCACGCTCCACTGGGGCAGCACGCCCGCGTGCACCATCAGCAGGTCGCGCGCGGCCTCACCCGAGCCGATGCGCCGGTGCAGCGCCATGTGCTGGTGGCGCAGCCAGTCGAGCATCGCCTCGCGGTCGGGCGCGGCCAGCAGCTCGGCCACCGTGTCCTTGCGGCCGGACTTGCGCACGCCGTGCGCCACACCCAGCAGATGCAGGTCGTGGTTGCCCAGCACGCTGAGCGCCGCGCCGCCCAGGCGCTGCGCGCGCCGCAACACCTGGGCCGATTCGGGACCGCGGTTGACCAGGTCGCCGAGCAGTACCACGGTGTCGCGGCTGGGGGAAAAAGCGAGCTCGTCGAGGAGCCGGCCGAGGGCGCTGTCGCAGCCCTGGATGTCGCCAATCAAGTAAAGTGCCATCTCCTCATTCTCTCCCCCCGTACATGGATGTCTTCCTGCTGGCCTTGCTGACCACGCTCAACGCGTTGTTCGCAATGTCCGAAATGGCCCTTTCCACCAGCCGCCGCGCACGCCTCGCGGCATTGGTCGAAACCGGGGACACGGGCGCCGCCGCGGCGCTCAAGCTGATGGAGTCGCCGACCCAGTTCCTCTCGACGGTGCAGATCGGCATCACCTCGATCGGCATGCTGAGCGGCATCGTGGGCGAGGCCGCCTTCGCGGCGCCGCTGGCGGTATGGATGGAGAACGCGGGCATGGGCGCGGGCACCGCCAGCGTGGTGTCGACCGCGGTGGTCGTCACCTGCATCACCTTCTTCACGATCATCTTCGGCGAGCTGGTGCCCAAGCGCATCGGCCAGCTCTACCCCGAGCCGGTGGCGCGCTGGGTCTCGCGCCCGATGCACGGCCTGGCCAAGGCCGCCAAGCCCTTCGTCTGGCTGCTCGCGGGCGCCACCGCCACCATGCTGAAGCTGCTGCGCATCGATGCCAACGCGGCCCGCTCGGTGACCGAGGAAGAGATCTCGGCCAGCCTCGAGGAAGGCGTGGACGCCGGCGTGATCGAGCAGCACGAGCACCAGATGGTGCGCAACGTGTTCCACCTCGACGACCGGCGCCTGTCCTCGCTGATGATCCCGCGCGCCGACATCGAATGGCTGGAGGCCTCGTTCAGCGTGGCCGAGGCACTGCAGAAGGTGGCGGCCGCGGGCGCGCTCAACCTGGTGCATTCCTGGTACCCGGTGTGCCGCAACTCGCTCGACGACGTGGTCGGCGTGATCAGCGTGGCGCACCTGCTGCGCCTGGGCCCGGACCACGTGGGCGCGCTGGGCCAGGAGGCCACGGCCGCGGTGTTCGTGCCCGAGACGCTGACCGGCATGGAGCTGCTCGAGCAGTTCCGCGCGCGCGCCGGCCGGCTGGTGTTCGTGGTCGACGAGTACGGCGTGGTGCAGGGCCTGATGACCCCGCGCGACCTGCTCGAGGCCATCACCGGCGAACTGCAGCCCGGCATGCAGACCGACGCCTGGGCCCACGAGCAGCCCGACGGCACCTGGGAGCTCGACGGCCTGATGCCGGTGTCGGAGCTGCGCGCCCGCCTGGGCATCCGCGAGCTGCCCGACGAGGAGCGCGGCCGCTACAACACGGTGGCCGGCCTGCTGATGTCGGTGTCGGGCCACCTGCCCTCGGTGGGCGAGCACATCGATTGCGCCGGCTGGTGCTTCGAGGTCACCGCGCTCGAGGGCCGGCGCATCGACCGCGTGCGCGCCTCGCGCGATCCCTCGCTGCCGAACGGCAGCGACGACTGAGGCCGCGAGGGCGCGCCGATGCTGTCGCTGCTCGCGCTCAGTTGCCCCCAGTGCTCGGCGCCGCTGCCGCGCGCGGCGCGCTGGCGCACCGTCACCTGCAGCTACTGCGGCGCGACCATCTCGCGCGGCGAGGAAACGGTCGAGCGCGAGAGCTTCCGCGCCGCATTGCAACGCG
>NZ_JBZAYE010000461.1:0-5965 GCF_058244205.1 Variovorax sp. 20P10.2.4 | reverse complement strand
GCCCGTGCGCGCAGGTCGTCGGTCTCGCCCTCGACGCGCGTGAAGGTGCCGCACGACTGCTCGCCCGCCATCACCTCGGCCACCGCGGCCGGCTCGAGCGGCGTCTCGATGCGGTAGCGCGCGCGGATGCGCTGTTCTGCCTGCGCCATCGTCAGAGCTTCGACAGGTCGGGGAAGGGCCGCACCGGCTCGCTGCCGTCCCAGCCTTCGGAGGCCGCGCGGATCAGGTCGAACATCTTCCCCTTCGGACCGGCCACTTCCGACAGCTCGATCACGGTGCCCGGGTGGTATTCGGTGTCGAAGTAGATGAAGCGGCCGCGCTCGCCCACCTCGCCGCTCATCACCGGCTTGAAGCCCTGCGCCGTGAGGCGCGCGAGGTCGGCGTCGTAGTCGGCGGTCCAGTAGGCCACGTGCTGCAGGCCGGAGCGGCCCGCGCGCAGGAAGTCGCGGTACATCGAGGGCACGTCGTTGCGGGTCTGGATCAGCTCGACCTGCACATAGCCCGAGTTGGCGAGCGCCACCGAGTTGTGCGGCTCGTGCGCCTCGCCGTGGTAGCGGTAGTTGCGGATCGGCACCTTGGGGTTGTAGAACCAGGGACCGACGCCGAGCTCGCGGCTCCAGTAGTCCATGGCGGCCTCGATGTCGGGCACCACGTAGCCCAGTTGGCGGATCTCGCCGAGGAATCGACTCATTTTCTTGCGCGCTCCGTTGTGCGTGTTGTTGTCAGACTTTGAGAAAACCGGTGGAGAACCACGGGATCGCGGCGACCAGCACCAGCCCCGCGAGCAGCGCGGCCATGTAGCCCCAGATGTGGCGGATGCCCTCGTCGGGATCGACCTTGCTGACGGCGCAGGCGCCGTAGTAGCCGACGCCGAAGGGCGGCGCGAACAGGCCGATGCCCATCGCGAAGATCACGACCATGGCGTAGTGCACCTCGTGCACGCCGGCCGCCTTGGCGATCGGGAACAAGAGCGGCCCGAACAGCACGATGGCCGGGATGCCCTCGAGCACGCTGCCCAGCACGATGAAGGCCACGATCGAGACCGCGAGGAAGCCGTAGGCGCCGCCCGGGATGCCGGCCATGAGCTTCGCGAGGTCCTGCGAGAAGCCCGACTGCGTGAGTCCCCAGGCCATGGCGGTGGCGCAGCCGACGATGAAGATGATGGCGCCCGAGAGCGAGGCGGTCTCGACCAGCATCGGGCGCAGCCGGCGCCAGTCGAACTGGCGGTAGATCAGCAGGCCGACCAGCGCCGAATAGACGATGCCGATGGTCGAGACCTCGGTGGCCGTGGCCACGCCCTCGACCACCGCGGCGCGGATCACGAAGGGCAGCAGCACCGCGGGCAGCGCCACGCCCAGCAGCTTGCCGATCTCGCGCGCGCCGTGGCGCTTCACCCCGCTCAGGTCCTCGCGGCGGTAGCGCCACCAGACCACCACGCAGAGCATGGCGCCGAGCACCACCGCGGGCATCAGGCCGCCGGTGAACAGCGCCGCGATCGAGATGCCGGTGACCGAGCCGATGGTGATCAGCACGATCGAGGGCGGGATGGTCTCGGTCTGCGCGCCCGTGGCCGACAGCAGCGCCACCAGGTCGCCGGGCTTGGCGCCGCGCTGGGTCATCTCGGGGAACAGCACCGGCGCGATGGCCGCCATGTCGGCGATCTTCGAGCCCGAGATGCCCGAGATCAGGTACATGGCGCCGATCAGCACATACGACAGGCCGCCGCGCACATGGCCCAGCAGGCTGGCGAGGAACTGGATCATGGCGCGCGCCATGCCGGTCATCTCGATCAGCGCGCCGAGGAAGATGAACAGCGGCACCGCCAACAGGATCAGGTGCGACATGCCCTCGTCGAGCCGCCCCACCATCACCAGCATCGGCGTGCGCGTGGTCAGCGCCAGGTAGCCGAAGGTGGCGAGCGCGAACGAGAACGCGATCGGCACGCCGGCGAACACGGTGAAGGCCACCACGCCGACGAAGAAGATCAGCAGGTTGAGCTTGCCCAGCGGCGCCAGCACCGGCCCCGCGAGCCAGAAGGCGGCCACCAGCGCCACGGTGCCGAGCGCGGCCACGGCGATCTGCCGCAAGGTGCACACGCGCAGCAGCCGCAGCAGCGCCACCACCCCCATCAGCGCGATGCCCGCGGGGATGGCCGAGGCGCGCCAGGCATTGCTGATCTCGAGCGCGGGCGTGACGACGAAGGACTCCTCGTGCGCGTAGTCGATGGCCGGCCAGGCCACCAGCGCGAGGAAGGCCACCGAGGCCGTGATGGCGAAGGTGTCGAACAGCGCGCGCGTGTCGGGCCGCAGCCGCGCCACGAAGGCGGTCATGCGCATGTGCTCGCCGCGGCGCAGCGCCACCACGGCGCCGAGCATCGACAGCCACAGGAACAGGATCGAGGCCAGCTCGTCGGACCACACCAGCGGCGCATGGAAGGCATAGCGCGCCGTGACGCCCGCGAACAGCACCACGATCTCGGCCAGCACCAGCAGCGCGGCCAGCGATTCCACCGTGCCGCCGAGCCAGCGGTCGAGGCGGCCGGCCAGCGGCGCCAGCGCGTTCGGATGGGCCACGGCGGCGCCACCGGGGGCGAGCGCGTCGGCGGGAAGCACGTGCGAGGACATGGGTGACGCTCAGGCCAGCTTGCCCACGGCCTCTTCGAGCAGCGCCCAGGCCTCGGGGCCGAAGCGGCCCTTCCATTCGCCGTAGAAGCCCGAGTCGCGCAGCTTGGCGCGGAAGCTGTCGGCCGCCGGGCGGTTGATGGTCAGGCCCTTGGCCTGCAGGTCGCCGACCACCGACTCGTTGAGCTTGCGGATGTCCTCGCGCTGCTGCAGGCCGGCCTCGTTGATGGCGCGCGCGACGATGGTCCTGAGGTCGGCCGGCAGCGCGTCCCAGGCGCGGCCGTTGGCGATGAACCAGTAGCCGTCCCAGATGTGGTTGGTGAGCGAGCAGAACTTCTGCACCTCGAACAGCTTGGCGACCTGGATGATCGGCAGCGGGTTCTCCTGCGCATCGACGATCTTCGTCTGCAGCGCCGAGTAGACCTCGCTGAACTGCAGGCTCGCGGGCGCGGCGCCCAGGCCCTTGAACATCGAGATCGACAGCGGGCTCACGGGCACGCGGATCTTCAGGCCGTCCATGTCCTTGGCAGTGGCGACCGCGGCCTTGCTGCTGGTGGTCTGGCGGAAGCCGTTGTCCCACATCTTCTCGAAAGCATAGAGGCGCGACTTGGCGATCGCGCCGCGCACATGGGCGCCGAGCTTGCCGTCCATGGCGGCCCAGACCTGCTTGTAGTCGGCGAAGGCGAAGCCCACCGCATTGATGGCGGCCACCGGCACCAGCGTGGCGATCACCAGCGCCGAGGGCGTGAAGAACTCGATGCCGCCCGAGCGCACCTGGGCCAGCATGTCGGTGTCGCCGCCGAGCTGGTTGTTCGGGAAGATCTTGATCTCGACCCGGCCGTTGGTCTCCTTGGCGATGCGGTCGGCCGCCTCCTGCGCGCGGATGTTCAGCGGGTGGCTCAGCGGCAGGTTGTTGCCGTACTTGTACGAGAACTCCGCGGCGCGGGCCGTGCGCGGCAGGGCCGAGAACACGCCGGCGGCCGGAACGGCCGCGATGGCGGGAAGGGCGGACAGGGTGCGAATCGCGCTGCGGCGGGTGACCGGTGCCATGCTGTGTCTCCGTTGTGTGGATGATGCAAATTGATGCATCATTGATTGAATTTCCTCGAAGATATAGGCCTCACCCTGTACCGTCAAACCACGGTTTGATGGTTTTTGATGTATGCGGGTTAACCCTTCAAACCAATCCTCCGCGCCGGCCGACGGCACCGCGGCGCGCGCCACCGTGGCCGACATCGCGCGCACCGCGCAGGTCTCGACCGCCACCGTCGACCGCGTGCTCAACAAGCGCCCCGGCGTGCGCGACGCCACCGTGCAGCGCGTGCTCAAGGCCGCCGCCGAGCTCGGCTACCTGCCCGAGCGCGACCTCTACGCGGCGCTGGCGCCGCGGCCGCTGCGGCTGGTGTTCCTGCTGCCCAGCGGCACCAACCGCTTCATCCGCATGCTCGGCGACATGGTCGGCTACGCGCAGGAGCACTGGGCGCCGTTCAACGTGGTGTGCCGCACCGAGCTCACCGAGAGCTTCAACCCCGAGGCGCTGGCCGCCGCGCTGCTGCGCCTGGGCGGGCGCTGCGACGGCATCGCGATGATGGCGCTCGAGCATCCGGCCGTGCGCGAGGCCGTGGCCGCGCTGGCCGCGCGCGGCGTGCCGGTGGTGACGCTGATCTCGGACCTCGCGAACTCGCAGCGCGCGGCCTACATCGGGCTGGACAACCGCGCCGCCGGCCGCACCGCGGGCTACCTCATCGGCCGCTTCATCGGAGCGCGCGCCGCCAAGGTCGCGCTGATCGCGGGCAGCCTGCGCTACAGCGCGCACCAGGAGCGCGAGGCCGGCTTCCTGCAGGTGATCGACGAGATGTTCGAGCCGCTGCAGGTGGTGGGCCTGCGCGAGGGCCAGGACGATGCCGACAAGAACTACCGCCAGACCCGCGCGCTGCTCGAGCAGCATCCCGAGCTCGCGGGCATCTACAACATCGGCGGCGCCTCCGACGGCGTGGCGCGCGCGCTCAAGGAAGCGCAGCGCGACCAGAAGGTGGCCTTCATCGGCCACGGTCTCACGCCCGACACGCGCGCGCTGCTGATCGACGGCAGCATGGACGCGGTGATCACGCAGAGCCCGCATGCGACCCTGATGAGCTGCGTGCGCATCTTCACCAACCTGCGCGAGGGGCGCGACGTGCTCAGCGGGGTGGAGACGACGCGCAGCGTGGTGATCTTCAGGGAGAACCTGCCTTGAGGCGCGGGGGTATTCGCGGCTGATGGAAACTAGCATCGATGCCGCAAACCCCGACCCCACGCCCCTGCTACGCGATCAAGACCGAGGTCGCCGACCCGCGCGCCACGCGCTTCGAATTCGCGGCCCAGAAGACCATGTACGGCGGCAAGCAGATCGCGCCCGGCGACACGGTGTTCGTGTTCGCGAGCGAGAACGCGGGCGGCGCCGGCCTGGTCGCGATGGGCATCGTGACCGCGGCCGAGGCGCTGCCGCTGCTGCCCGATGTCGAGCGGCAGACGCCGCGCGTGAGCATCGCGGTGCGGCGCACCGCGCTCGCGAAGGCGCCGCTCGGGCGGCGCGAGCTCAAGCCCCATGCCGACTGGAACGACGGCCGGCCCGAGACCGAGCTCAACTTCAAGTTCTACCGCCAGGCCACCGACAAGATCGTCGGCATCTCCGACGCCGCGGCGGACTACCTGCGCGCGTTCTTTCGCTGAGCCGGCTCAGCGCTCGGCGCGGCCCGCGCGCTCGGCGAACAGCTCCGCGATCACCTGCCGCAGCCAGCGGTTCGCGGGGTCGGCCTCGAAGCGCTTGCTCCAGTGCAGCGACACCGTGAAGTCGCGCAGCGGAAAGGCCGGCTCGACGATCGCGTAGCCACCCTCCTGCGCGAAGCCGCGCGCGATGTTGCGCGGCATCACCACCGCGAGGTCGGTAGCGCGCACGATCGCCGGCAGCACCATGAAGTGCTCGGTGGTCAGGCGCACGCGGTCCTCGAGGTTCAGCAGCTGCAGGATGCGCAGGGTCTCGGCATGGGTGCGCACCGCCACGTACTCGAGCGTCTGCAGCGCCTCGATCAGCGCCTGGCTGGTGCGCCGGCCGCGCGCGAACGGATGGCCCTTGCGCAGCAGCACGATGTAGCGGTCCTTCAACAGGTGCAGGCGCTGCGTGTCGCGCACCTTGGGCAGGAAGCCGAAGGCGAAGTCGACGCGGCCGCTGTCGAGCGCGGGCGCGATCTCGCCGGGCGCGAGCGGCAGCGTCTCCATGCGCACGCCGGGCGCGAGCTCGCCGAGCCGCGCCATCAGCGCGGGCAGGAAGCGGCCCTCGCCGATGTCGCTCATGTGAATACGAA
>NZ_JBZAYE010000460.1:0-5971 GCF_058244205.1 Variovorax sp. 20P10.2.4 | reverse complement strand
GGGCCGCGGGCAGCACCCACAGCGGCGTGGTGTAGGCCAGCACCACCGAGCGGCCCGCGCTCAGGTACTGCAGGCCCAGCGCGGCCAGCACCGAGAAGGCCACCATGTGCAGCAGGCCGACGCTCAGGATCACCGGCAGGTCGTGCCGCGTCGGCACGCCCAGCCGGCCCGAGGCCGGCAGCACCACCCACAGCACGATGCACGCCGGCACCATGCGCAGCGTGGTGGCCCAGATCGGCGTGACGTGTTCCAGCACCACCTTGCCGACGCTCCAGTTGACGCCCCAGGCACCGATGACGATCGCGAGCAGAAGGACGGCGGTGCCGCGCGGCGAGGCGTTCGAGGACATGGCTGACGGTGGGCAGGGAATGGAGCGGAAGCCGCTCAAGATAAGCCGCTCCGCGCGCCTTCGCCAGCGATCCTTCTCTACACTGGCCGTGAAATCAATTCACACCATGGACCTCCAGCAACTCCCCCCGCTGACGGCCCTGCGCGCCTTCGCCGCGGCCGCGCAGGCCGGCAGCGTGGTCGGCGCAGCCGACCGGCTCAACGTCACGCACAGCGCGGTGAGCCACCAGCTCCGGCTCATCGAATCGTGGCTGGGCTGCAAGCTGTTCGACCGCCATGCCGCGGGCGTGACGCTGACCGACGCCGGCCGGCGGCTGTTCGCCAGCACCGCGCGGGCGCTCGACGACATCGGCCAGGTCTGCGCCGAGATCCGCGGCCAGCGGCCCGCCACGGCGCTGACGCTGGCCTGCCCCGGCAGCTTCATGCTGCAGTGGCTGATCCCGCGGCTCGACGATTTCGAGGCGCGGCATCCCCAGGTCGTGCTCAACCTGCAGACCGGCAGCGACCTCGGCCGGCTGCGCGCGGGGCACGTCGATGCACTGGTCTACTGCGGCCGCGGGACGCATCCGCGCGAGGTGAGCGAGATCCTGCTGGCCGACAACGACATCGGGCCGATCTGCACGCCGGCGCAGGTCGGGTCCCTGGCCACGCCGCGCGACCTGCTGTCGCGGCCCCTGCTGAGCACCGACTCCTACCCGGCCGGCTGGGAGATCTGGGCCACGGCCCAGGGCCTGGATGCCGCGCAGTTGCGGCCCCGGCGTTCGTTCGGCCAGTGGGTCTACATGATCCAGGCCGCGATCGCCGGGCTGGGCGTGGGCATCGCGCCCTCGGTGCTGGTGCAGGAGGAGATCGCGCAGGGTTCCATCGTGGCGCCGCTGGGCTTCACGAGCAGCGGCGACCGGATCTCGCTGTGCGTGCTGCGCCGCCGCGCGCAGGAGCCGGCGCTCACGTCGCTGGCGGCCTGGCTGGCCGGCTGCTTCGCACCGCGGCAAGCGCTCGAAGGCTGACGCATCGCGCGTCGGCATCCGCATGCCGGGATTGCGCAAGATAAATTTACGTCGTACATTTATTGCGTAAATCGAAAAAAAATTCATGCCCAAGACCCTGTCGGACGAAGAGATCCAGGACTTCCGCCGCCGCCTGCTGGCGGTTGCCGAACGCTCGTTCGCCGAGCACGGCATCGACGGCGTCACGGTGCGCCAGCTGGCACAGCAACTCGGTTGCAGTGCCATGACGCCCTACCGCTACTTCCGCGACAAGAACGAGATCCTCGCGGCCGTCACCGCCGCAGCGCTCGACCGCTTCTCGCTGGCCCTGGAAACGGCCTTCGACGCACCCGGCAACGCGCATGAGCGCTCGGCCGCCGTGCGCGCCGCCTACCTGCGCTTCGCCTTCGACAACCCCGGGGCCTACAAGCTGATGTTCGGCCTGCCGCACCCCGAGGTGTCGCGCTTTCCGGAGCTCGCACGGGCCGCGCAGCGCGCCGAGCGGATCATGACGGCGCCGCTCGAAGGGCTGGTCGCCGAAGGCGCCGTCGCGGGCGACGCGCGCCTGCTGGGCCGCGTGTTCTGGAGCGCGATCCACGGCGCGGTGTCGCTGCAGCTCGCCGGCAAGCTCGATGCGGCGCCCGGCTTCGAGAGCGTGCTCGAGCACATGCTGCGCTTCATCGTCGCGGGCGCGAACGCCCCGCAGGCCTAGGACCGCCATGCCGGCCATCGACGTCGACGGTTCCCGCATCCACGTGCTCGACGAGGGCACCGGAACGCCGGTGCTGTTCCTCCACGGCAATCCCGACACCGGCGCGCTGTGGCGAGGCCTCGTCGACCGGCTGCGGCCGCACCATCGCTGCATCGTGCCGGACCTGCCGGGCTATGGTCAGTCGACGGCCGCGCCCGGCTTCGATTGCTCGCTCGAGTCGCTCGCCCGCTTCGTCGACGCGCTCGTGCAGCAACTGAACCTGCAGGAGCCCTTGAACCTGGTCGTGCACGACATCGGCGGAAGCTTCGGCCTGGCCTGGGCGGTCAGGCATCCGCAGAGCGTTCGCCGCATCACGATCTTCAACACCTCCTTCTCGCCCGACTACCGCTGGACGCCACTGCACCGGCTCTGGCGCACGCCATGGCTCGGCGAACTGGTACAGCAGCTCACGAGCCGGCGTGCCTTCGCGCGCGAGATGCGCAAGGGCGCGAGCCGGCTCACGGCCGAGCAGGTCGATCGCATCCACGACCGCATCACGCCGTCGATGAAGCGGATGGCGCTGCGCTTCTTCCGCGCGCTCGAGCTGTCCGACTTCGCGGGCTGGGACGAGGCGCTGCGCGCGCTAGCGACGCATATGCCCATGCAGGTGCTCTGGAGCGACGACGATCCCTACATCGCGCCGGAGTTCGCCGACCGCTTCGGCGCGCGCACCGTGCGCCGCTATCGCGGTTACGGGCACTGGCTGCCGCTGGAGGCCACCGAACTGGTGGCCACGGAGATCGCGGCCTTTCTCGCGGCGCCGGACGACTGAGCGGCGGCGCCGGCCGCGATTCGAATCGGCTCTACACGATGCCGTGCAGGCACATGTCGCTCGCCTGGTCGGCCAGCGTCTCGAGGCTCAGGCGCCCGGTGGGTTGGTACCAGGTGTAGGTCCAGTTCAGCATGCCGTACATCAGCATCGCGTGCGTGGTCGCGGCCTGGCGGTCCTTGAACTTCTGCGCGTTGATCTCGCGCAGCAGCGCGCACAGGAAGCCCACCAGCTTCTGTTCGTTGGCATTCACCTGCGCGCGCACCTCTTCGGGCAGGTGGTAGACGTCCTCGATCAGCACGGTGTGGCGGTCGCGCTGCTCGTAGTAGTACTTGAGATGCGCGAGGAAGTAGTTGCGCAACCGCGCGCGCGGATCGATGGGCGCCGACACCAGGTCCGAGGCGATCGCCACCAGCGCGCTCACGTGCTCGCCGAGCATCTCCGCGAGCATCGCTTCCTTGGACGGGAAGTAGTGGTACATGCGCGACTTCGACGCATTGCAGGCCGCGCCGATGTCGATGATGTTGGTGTTGCGAAAGCCGTTCTTGGCGAAGAGGGACGCGGCCACGTCGAGGATCGTGGCCCGGATGTCGTCGAAGTTCTCGGATTTGGTTCTGGCCATGTCGGCATCGCCCGCAAAAGAAAAATGGTTCGTTCGAAACACCCGCGCCTCGCGCATGTTTCGTCCGCCTGCCCTGTACGCAGCCGGGCGAAACAGCGAAATTTATTCCGTCCGGACGGCCTACTCTAACCGAGGCCTCGCGACCTCGCGGCGGGGTCCCTTCCTGATCCTCCCGATCCACCCGCCCCACGGAGCCGCGCATGAATCCCGCTGTACGCCACGCCCTCGCCTCGCTCGTCGTCGCCATCGCCACCACCGCGCAGGCGCAGGATGCGCCCGTGCGCATCGGCATCGCCGCGCCGCTGACCGGTGCCATCGCCCATCTCGGCAAGGACATGGAGAACGGCGCGCGGCTCGCCATCGAGGACCTCAACGCGCAGGGCCTCGCGATCGGCGGCCGCCGGCTGCGCTTCGAGGCGGTGGTCGAGGACGACCGGGCCGATCCCGCCAGCGCCACCACCGTGGCGCAGAAGCTGGCCGATATGCAGGTCAACGGCGTCGTCGGCCACCTCAACTCGGGCACCACCATTCCCGCGGCCCGCGTCTACAACGATGCCGGCATCCCGCAGGTCGCGCCGGCCGCGACCAACCCGCAGTACACGCGCGCCGGCTACCGGTTCGCCGCGCGGCTCATGGCCACCGACGTGCAGCAGGCCGACGGCATCGCCGGCTACGTCGCGCGCACGCTGAAGGCGAAGACCGCCGCCGTGATCGACGACCGCACCGCCTACGGCCAGGGCCTGGCCGACCAGGTGGTTGCCGACCTCGGCAAGGCGCAGGTCAAGGTGCTCAAGCGCGAGTTCGGCACCGACCGCGCGACCGACTTCTCGGCCATCCTCACCACCCTGCGCGGCCTCAAGCCCGACGTGATCGTCTACGCGGGCGCCGACGCGCAGGCTGCGCTGGTCAACCGGCAGATGAAGCAGCTCGGCCTGAGTGCGACCTTCATCGCGGGCGACGGCGTGTGCACCGGCGAATGGAGCAAGCTCGCGGCCGGCGCCAACGAGGGCGCCTACTGCTCGCAGGCCGGCGCGCCACGCGAGGCCATGGCCGCCTTCGCGGCCTTCAACCAGCGCTACAAGGCGCGCTTCGGCGCCGACGTGATCGTGTTCGCGCCCTATGCCTACGACGCGGTGATGGTGCTGGTGGAAGCGATGAAGAAGGCTGGCTCCACCGATCCCGCGGTGTACGGACCGAAGCTCGCGGGCGTGACGCTCACCGGGCTGATCGGTCCGATCGCGTTCGATGCACGCGGGGACAACCTGCGGGGCACGGTGACGATCTATCAGGTGCGTGGGGGGAAGCTGGTGGTGGCGCCGTAGCGTTGCACCCTGCGCGACCCCGGTCCTACTTCGTGAACCCCTCGCGCTTGCGAATCTCGTCGAGGTAGTTGTAGATCGAGAAGCGCGACATGTCGAGCGCCGCCGCCGCGCGGCCCACGCTGCCCTTCACGATGAACAGGCCGCGCCGCAGCATCTCCTCGACGGCGTGCACCTTCTCCTCCTTGTTCATGAGCTGCACCGGCTTGCCGAAGGTGCGGATCGCCGAACGGATGATCTCGCCCATCAGCAGGTCCATGTCGGGCGATTCCTCGCGCGACTCGGGCGTGACCGCAGGCGCCGGCGCGCCCTGGATCGCATGCTCGAGCCAGGCATGGGCGAGCTTGAACACGGTGAGGTCGGCATTCATGCACAGCGCCGCGAAGGGCGTGCCGTCGGCATCGCGGTAGATCACGGTGGCCGACTTCAGCGGCGTGCCGGTGCCGGTCAGCGTGGGATAGACGTTGACCACCGAGTGCCCGCTGCCCGAGAGGTCGGTGGCGGCCGACCAGGCGGCGCCGAAGGCGCGGTCGTCCTTCGGGCCGCTGAGGATGGTGCTGCCGACCTTGCGGCCCGACACATGGCCGTTGGCGATCGCGACCACCGAGGCATCGGGCTGCGTCAGGTCGTGCAGCACCAGTTCGGTGTTCGGCCCGAGCATGCGCCCCATCATCTCCACCACGGGCTTGAGCACCTCGACGATGCGCCGGCGCTCCTCGGCGATGGCCGGCGACACCGTCGCGGCCTTCGAGGGTTTGGCCGCGCGCTGGCGTGCGCGCGGAGCCGGCGGCTGCTGCGCGGTCGAACGGGTGCTGGAGATCTCGGCGGTCTTGCGGGTGGCTGGCATGGACGCGGAAGTCGAAGGAAGGTCGAAGGGGAGTGAAAGCCCTGATCCTTGATTTCAACAAACTGTTGAATACTTGATCTGGCGTTGATTCTGGCACATGTCTTGCAGGTCCGGCCGGCCCTGGGGTCCGCCCGAAACGACGCGGCAACTGTAGGGCAAGGTGCGCCCAGAAATTCAACATTTCGTTGATACGTCAACAAGGAGTTCATATCATGCCGAGTTCGAACCATGCCGCCGCCACGGCGGCACCCCTGCCGGCCTCGCCGCCGGCCACCTCCCGTCGCCATTGGCTCAAGTCCCTCGGCGGCGCTTCCGTCGCGGGCGTGCTC
>NZ_JBZAYE010000046.1:0-24157 GCF_058244205.1 Variovorax sp. 20P10.2.4 | reverse complement strand
GCCCCGACGACAGACTACCGATGCTGCTCGTGGCCGTGCTCAGGCCAGTCGACGTCGAAGTCGACAGGCTGCTGATGGAACTGGTCGCCGTGCTCAACCCCGTCGAGGTCGACGTCGACAGGCTCGACACCCGGCTGTTCGTCGTGCTGAGTCCCGACGACAGGCTGCCGATGCTGCTGGTCGCGGTGCTCAGGCCGGTCGAGGTCGACGTCGAGAGGCTGCTGATGCTGCTCGCGGTCGTGCTCATGCCCGTGCTCAGCTGCGCCACCGTCACGGCGTCCTGCAACGCCGCGCCATCGGCCACGTTGGTGATTCGCCGCAGGGCGGACGACGAGCCCACCGAGACTTCGGAGGCGGGTGCGTTGGTACCGGTGAGGAAGCCGTTGCCGGTCGGTCCCTTGGCGCCCGTCACGCTGCCCGCGCCCAGCGCGACGCTGTTGGCATAGGCGGCGTTGGCGCCGGTGCCCATCGACACCGCGTTCGAGCCCAACGACACGGCGTTGGCGCCGAAGGCGATCGCGGCATCGGTGACCGACAGGTCGGCCGACTTGACGACGGCACCATTGCCGATCGCGATGCTGCGGGTGGTCCGGTCGTCGGTCGTGGCATTGCCGCCGATCGCGATCGAGGCGTTCTGGGGTGCCACGCCGATCTGGTCGGCGGATGCGCCGGTGCCCAGCGCGATGCTCCCGCCCCAGCTGTTCGCGTTGGTCCCGATCGCGATGGTGTTGACATCGGTGTTCGAGCCGATGGTGGCGTTCTTGCCGATGGCGATGGCGCCATCCGCGATCGAGCGTGCGCCGGAGCCCAGCGCGACGCTGGCGTTGCCCGAGGCCAGGGTGCTTTGTCCGATGGCGACGGCGGCCGCGGCCGCGGCGTTCGCGCCGGTGCCGAAACCGATGGCATTGGCGGCCGATGCGCTGGCCGCGTCGCCGAAGGCGAGCGTGCCGGCCGCGGTGGCGTTGGACTTGTTGCCCAGCGCGACCGAGCCCTGCCCGATCGCATTGTTGGAATTGCCGATGGCCACCGCGCCGCTCGCCGCGGTCGTGCCGTCCAGGCTGCCGGCGGCGGTGTTGTTGGCACCCATCGTCACGGCACCGGTGCCGTTCGATACGTTGGGATCGCCGATGGCGACCGCGCCGTCGCCCGTGGCCTTCTGGCCGCGGCCGATGGCCACCGCGCCACCCGCGGCGGTGCTGGAGTTCGCGGTCGTGCCCGACGAACCGATGGCGACGTTCTGCCCCGTGGCGCCACTGACGACGCCGTCGCCCTGGGCAATGCCGAAGGCGCCGTTGACGATCGCACCGCGGCCGAGCGCGATGCCGGAGGTTGCCGCGGCCACGACGCTGGACTGGCCGCCGATGGCGATCGAATCGGCCGCGGCGGCGGATGCGCCGCCCACGGAATTCGTTCCGAGTGCCAGGGCGCCGGCGGCGGTAGCGCTCGCCGTGCGGCCCAGGGCCGAGGAGAAATCGCCCGTGGCCGTGGCCCCGGCACCGATGGCGGTGCTGCGATTGCCGAAGGCGTTCGCCAGCGTGCCGACCGCCAGGGCATTCTCCGCGCCGGCGTTCGAGGAATAGCCGAATGCCACCGAGGTCTTGCCCCAGGCCTGCGCGAACACGCCGAAGGCCGTGGAACTGCCGCCCCAGGCATTGGCGTTGTTGCCGAAGGCCGTGGAAGGCGCCAGGGAACTCGCGTCGCCGCGGGCCGTCGCATTCGTGCCGAAGGCCATGTCGTTGCCGAAGGCGGCATTGGCGCCGGCGCCGATGGCCGTCGCGCCGCCGCCGTTCGCCTTGGCGCCGGCACCGATCGCGAGGTTGTTCGTCTTGCTGGTCGCGCTCGCATTCGCGCCGATGGCGATGCTCGAATCCGCGCCGGCTCCGACGTTCGCACCGCTTCCCAGGGCGATGGTGCTGTTCGACTGTGCATTGGCGTTGAGGCCGATGGCGATACCCGAATCGGCCGCGCTGCCGACGACCGACTGGCCGCCGATCGCGACCGAGTTGGCGCCCAGGGCACGGGCCGCCGCGGTGCCGCTGGCACCGATGGCCGTTGCGCCGGTGCCACTCGCGGTCGCGCCGGCGCCCACCGCCGTCGCGTAGTTGGCGGTTGCGTTGGCGCCCACGCCGATCGCCGACGCATTGGTGCCGCTCGCGCCACCGTCGTTGCCACCGATGGCCAGGGCATTGGTGCCGCTCGCGTTGGCCTGGCCGCCGATCGCCACCGCGTCCTGTGCCGTGGCCTTGGCGCCGGTGCCGATGGCCAGCGAATCGCCGACCGTGGTGTTGGACGAGGCGACGGAGTTGGCACCGATCGCGATGGCCGTGCCCGCGCTGATCGCCGCCGCGTTCGCGCCCGCGCCGATGGCGATGTTGTTGTTGCTCGCGGCGAGGGCGTTCTGGCCCATCGCGATGCTGGCGATGCCGAAGGCATTGGCCTGGAGGCCGAAGGCCGAAGCGTACTGCCCGGCGGTCGATCCCATGCCGAACATGCTGGAGCCCTTGCCGCGCGCCGTCGTGAACGACCCGAACATCGTGACGCCCAGGAAGCCGCCGCCATTGGCCGAGCACCCGCCGACCACGGTCGAGTACACGCCGGAACCGTCGACCGGATCGACCGTCGCCGGATAGGCCTTGCCATCGGGACCGGTGTTCGCGCCCGTGTTGCAGGCGCCGTTGGGCGGTCCGACGATGTAGGCGTTCGCGCTCTCCATCAAGCCGAAGGACGCCAGCGCGACGCTCAGCGCGGCACCCGCGATCACCGCAGCCGAACTGCTGCGCTTGCCTCGGGCGGAAGTGATTTCCGAAGCGGCCACCCATGCACCGAGCGACTCATTCCAGATACTTCTATATGACTTGTTCATTGACTGCCAACTGCGTGTGGAATCTCAGGACCCGCGCGGTAGGTCCCAGGAAAAATGTGAAGGGTCGTGCTTGGCGCTCGTCGTCGAGATCCCAATCACCGCGCTGTTCACAAGAGCGGTGGAATGTACATACTTGTTTACATTCAGAACGTAAAAGACCAAATCACTCAAAAAGCTTCGATGATTTAGTTCACAAAAAAGGACACAAATTAGCATTCACATTGATTAACAATTGTCTCCTGAAGGTGAAAGCGCCGCGAAAACATAGAATCCCCTCACCGTTCGAAACGGGGCAGAAGATTCGATGCAAGCCCTTGTTTCATAAGGACTTTTTCTTCGATCACGTGGAATTAATTCACATTGAGGCTTGGGAACGCCAACTTTGGCAGGTGAGTAAAAAAGCACACTCGATGCGCTCCAATCTGGAACTTGTTCACAGATCCATTTATTCATCCGTGATTTATTTCTCGCCATAAAGCGCAGATGACGCCAATTAACAATTGGGCAACAAAAGTGAATTCAAACGACTCCCTCCGCATCGGCATCACCATCGGTCTTCACCACGAAGCCGAAACACTCTGGAACAACGGCATCAAGCAGAACGCCGTGTTCCTGGCCGAGGCGCTCAAGCACTGCCCCGGCGTGGCGTCGGTGGTGCTGGTCAACACCACGGCCACGCCGATCACGCCGGCCCTGCCCTGGGACCAGGCGCGCTGGCCCACGACGAACTTCGAGGGCGCCAAGGACAAGGTCGACGTGCTGATCGAGCTGGGCGGCCAGATCGACCACCTGCAGACCGACTACCTCAAGCAGCGCGGCGCCCGGCTGGTGTCGTACTGCTGCGGCTTCGAGTACGTGCATGCGATGGAGTCGATGCTGTTCAACAAGCCGCTGTGGGGCCGGAACCTGTTCGTCAACCAGCGCTACGACGACATCTGGATGGTTCCGCAGGTGGCGCACATCAGCCAGCCCTACTTCGAGGTGCTGCGCCGGATCGAGGCGCGCGCCGTGCCCTTCGTCTGGAGCCCGGTGTTCCTCGAGGAGCGCACGCGCGGGCTGCCCGAGGGCGGCGTCTACCAGCCGCGCGTCGGCCCGCGGCGCCTCAGCGTGATGGAGCCGAACATCAACGTGGTGAAGTTCTGCCTCTACCCGATCCTGGTCGCCGAACTGGCCTACCGCGCGCGGCGCGAGGCGATCGCGCTGCTGCAGGTGGCCAACGCCGAGAAGATGGCGCGCGAGAACATGGAATTCATCACCCTGATGAACCAGCTCGACCTGGTGCGCGAGCACAAGGCCGTGTTCCTGGGTCGGCACGACACGCCGACCTTCCTGGCCCAGAACACCGACATCGTGATCTCGCACCAGTGGGAGAACCCGCTCAACTACTTCTACCTCGAGACCTGCTGGCAGGGCTATCCGCTGGTGCACAACGCCCACCTCTGCGCGGACCTCGGCTACTACTACGAAGCCAACGACGTGGCCGCGGGCAGCGCGCGCGTGCTCGAGGCGATCGACGCGCACGATGCGCAGTCGCTCGCCTACCGCGAGCGCCAGCGCGGCCTGATCGACCGCTACCTGCCCGGCAACGCTGCCGCCACCGAGGTGTACAACACGCTGCTGCTCGGCCTGATGCAGCGCCCCGCCCGATAACCGGAGCCGCCATGCTCGAACCTTCCGCCCTTCAACGCTTCTTCCCCGTGGTCGTCACGCCGAGCCACGACGGCAAGTTCTTCCAGAACTACGTGATGTCGATGATGAACTTCGCCATCGAGGCCGAACGCGCCGGCATGCGGATGCAGGTGCTGTTCCACCAGGGCGAAAGCCTCGTGACCCGGGCGCGCAACAACTGCGTGGCCCAGTTCCTCGCCAACCCCGAATGGACCCACCTGTTCTGGATCGACGCCGACATCGGCTTCTCGCCGCAGGCGGCGTTCCGGCTGCTGCTCTCGGACTACGACATCGCGGCCGGCGTCTACCCGCTCAAGCGCGAGGACTGGCCCGAGGAAGGCGTCGCGGCCGGCACCACGCGCGCGCAGTTCGATGCCACCTTCACGCGCTACACGGTCAATGCGAGCGCCTCGGAAGCCAGCGGCAAGGTCGAGCTCGAGGTGCAGCCCGACGGCTTCATGAAGATGACCGAGGCGCCCACGGGCTTCATGGCGATCAAGCGCGGCGTGTTCGAGCGGCTGATGGCGAGCTACCCCGAGCTCAACTACGTGCCCGACAGCATCGGCGAGGCCGACCGCGGCCTGCACTACCGTTTCTTCGACGTGATGGTCGACCCCGTGACGCGCCGCTATCTCTCGGAGGACTACGGCTTCTGCCGCCTCTGGTCGGGCCTGGGCGAATCGATCCACATCGATGCCAACTCCAACCTCACGCACCAGGGCGCCAAGCTCTACCGCGGCGACTTCGCGACCTCGCTGCTGACCTCGCTGCCGCATGCGGTGGGCGGCCCCGCGGGGGTGTCCATGGAACTGACGGGCACGCAGTACCTGCGTCCGAACCACCCGCCGACGCTCTGAACGCCGGCGCCAGCGCCATGAAAAAAGCCCCGCGGATGCGGGGCTTTGTCGATTCGGGCCGGGCCGGCCCGGGACCGTCCGGCCTGTCTTCAGGCTCAGGCCGTGACCGAATCGGCCACGTTCTTGTAGTCCTCGATCTTGTCGAAGTTCAGGTACTGGTAGATCTGCGCGCTGGACGCATCGAGCACGCCGGTGCTGGCCATGTACTCTTCCCGGGTCGGGATGCGGCCGAGGCGCGAGCAGATGGCGGCCAGTTCGGCCGAGCCCAGGTACACGTTGGTGTTCTTGCCCAGGCGGTTCGGGAAGTTGCGCGTGCTGGTCGACATGACCGTGGCGCCTTCGCGCACTTGCGCCTGGTTGCCCATGCACAGCGAGCAGCCCGGCATCTCTGTGCGGGCACCTGCATTGCCGAACACGCCGTAGTGGCCTTCCTCGGTCAGCTGCTGCGCGTCCATCTTGGTCGGCGGCGCGATCCACAGCTTGACCGGGATGTCGCGCTTGCCTTCGAGCAGCTTCGACGCGGCGCGGAAGTGGCCGATGTTGGTCATGCACGAGCCGATGAACACTTCGTCGATCACGGCACCCGCCACGTCGCTCAGCGTCTTCACGTCGTCGGGGTCGTTCGGGCAGGCCACGATGGGCTCGTGGATCTCGGCCAGGTCGATCTCGATCACGGCCGCGTAGTCGGCGTCGTCGTCACCCTTGAGCAGTTGCGGGTCCTTGAGCCAGGCTTCCTGCGCGGCGATGCGGCGCTGCAGCGTGCGCGCGTCGGCATAGCCCTCGGCGATCATCCACTTCATCAGCGTGATGTTGCTGTTGATGTATTCGATGATCGGTTCCTTGTTCAGGTGCACCGTGCAGCCGGCGGCCGAGCGTTCGGCCGAGGCGTCGCTCAGTTCGAAGGCTTGTTCGACCTTGAGGTCGGGCAGGCCCTCGATCTCGAGGATGCGGCCCGAGAAGATGTTCTTCTTGCCCTTCTTCTCGACCGTCAGCAGGCCGCTCTTGATGGCGTACAGCGGGATCGCGTTGACCAGGTCGCGCAGCGTGACGCCGGGCTGCATCTTGCCCTTGAAGCGCACCAGCACCGACTCGGGCATGTCCAGCGGCATCACGCCGGTGGCGGCCGCGAAGGCCACGAGGCCGGAGCCCGCGGGGAAGCTGATGCCGATCGGGAAGCGGGTGTGGCTGTCGCCGCCGGTGCCCACGGTGTCGGGCGTCAGCAGGCGGTTGAGCCAGCTGTGGATCACGCCGTCGCCCGGGCGCAGCGAAACGCCACCGCGGTTGGCCATGAACTCGGGGAGTTCATGGTGCATCTTGACGTCGACCTTCTTCGGGTAGGCCGCCGTGTGGCAGAACGACTGCATCACGAGGTCGGCCGAGAAGCCCAGGCAGGCCAGGTCCTTGAGCTCGTCGCGCGTCATCGGGCCGGTGGTGTCCTGCGAGCCGACCGAGGTCATCTTGGGTTCGCAGTAGGTGCCCGGGCGCACGCCCTGGCCTTCGGGCAGGCCGCAGGCGCGGCCGACCATCTTCTGTGCCAGCGAGAAGCCCTTCTTGGTGTCGACCGGGCTTTGCGGCAGGCGGAACAGCGTGGAGACCGGCAGGCCCAGCGCTTCGCGCGCCTTGGCCGTGAGGCCGCGGCCGATGATCAGCGGAATGCGGCCGCCGGCGCGCACTTCGTCGAACAGCACGTCGCTCTTCACGGTGAATTCGGCGATGACCTGGCCGTCCTTCAGGGCCTTGCCTTCGTAGGGACGCAGCTCGACCACGTCGCCCATGTTCATCTGCGTCACGTCGAGCTCGATCGGCAGCGCGCCCGAGTCTTCCATCGTGTTGTAGAAGATCGGCGCGATCTTGCCGCCGAGGCAGACGCCGCCGAAGCGCTTGTTGGGCACGAACGGGATGTCTTCGCCGGTGAACCACAGCACCGAGTTGGTGGCGCTCTTGCGCGACGAACCCGTGCCGACCACGTCGCCGGCATAGGCCACGAGGTGGCCGCGCGCGCGCAGGTCCTCGATGAACTTCACCGGGCCGCGCTTGCCGTCTTCCTCGGGAACGATGCCGGGGCGCGCATTCTTGTGCATCGCCAGGGCGTGCATCGGGATGTCGGGACGCGTGGTCGCGTCGGGTGCGGGCGACAGGTCGTCGGTGTTGATTTCGCCGGCCACCTTGAAGATGCTGACGGTGATGCTCTGCGGCACTTCGGGACGGCTGGTGAACCACTCGGCATCGGCCCAGCTCTGCAGCACGCCCTTGGCGTTGGCATTGCCCTTGTCGGCCTTTTCCTTGACGTCGTGGAACTGGTCGAACATCAGCAGCGTCTTCTTGAGGCCCTCGGCCGCCACGGCGCCGACTTCGGCGTCGTCCAGCAGGTCGATCATGGGGCTGATGTTGTAGCCGCCGAGCATCGTGCCGAGCAGTTCGGTGGCACGGGCGCGCGTGATGAACGCGCTCTTCTCGGTGCCATGCGCCACGGCCGCGAGATAGCTGGCCTTGACCTTGGCGGCGTCGTCCACGCCCGCGGGCACGCGGTGGGTCAGCAGGTCGAGCAGGAAGGCACCGTCCTTGTCGTTCGCGCTCTTGAGGAGCTCGATCGCTTCAGAGGTCTGCTTCGCGCTCAGGGGCAGCGGCGGGATACCGAGCGCGGCGCGTTCGGCGACATGGTCAACGTAGGCTTGCAACATCTTCTTTTCTCCGGAAACTTGGGGCTGGAGGGCATGCGGCGCGGTGTTCGACCCGCCGTCCGGCATTCGCCGGTCGGCAAGCAAGAGCCGCGCCGCCCCTCGTGGGGTCGACTTACTTCTTGTCGCCGTCAGCGCCTTCGAAAAGGCTCTTCGGCGGGTTCTTCTTCATTTCTTCGGCAAAGGCCACCTGGGCCGGCGTCTGGCATTCGTCGGCGATGCGCAGGCCAGCCTTCTGGTTCATCAGCATCGACTTGTTGCCCAGCTGCAGCCACATGGCGCCGGCGCGCGGGTCTTCGAGGCGGATGGCGCCGGTGCGGCTTTCGACCGGGTGCATGCGGTAGCGCAGGCCCTTGGTGGTCACGGTGAAGAAGCCGGGCTTCTTCTCGTCCTCGGTCACGGTCACGTCGGCGCCGAGTTCGCACTGGGCCTTGCCGGTCGACACGCGCTTGGCGACCTCGAGGTCGGAGTCGGTGAGCACGACGTTGGTGTCGTCGCTGATCGGCGTGACCTCCTCGACGGCCTTGGCGGCCTTGCGGGTGACCTGGCGCTTGGGCGGGGCCTTCTTGGCTTCGGTGGACTTGGCGGCGGGCTTGGCAGCGGCCGGCTTGGCGGGCGTGCTGCTCTGCGCCAGGGCACCGAACGGCAGAGCCAGGGCCACTGCGGCGATCAGGGCGATTTTCTTCATGTGAGGGTTTCCTTGAGGCTGGTTCGGAGGTTTCAGGAGACCGCGGGCGTCAGCCAGGCCTTGGCCTCTGGCGGCAACGCGCGCCCTGTTGCGTGGGCACGCGTCAGCACCTGCCAGAAATGGCGGTAGCTCGCGCGGTCGTGCAATGTGCCATCAATTTGTGTCGGCGCCCAATCCGCGGCCGCTGCCTTGAGCAGGATATTTGTGGCAATTTGAATCTGCGCCTCGTCGGGCGCGAAGGCCTCGAGGATCGGCCGGATCTGGTTCGGATGGATGCTCCACATGCGCGTGTAGCCGAATTCGCGGGCCGCCTTGCGGGCTGCGGTGCGCATGGCGTCCATGTCGTTGAACTCGGTCACCACGCAGTGCGAGGGCACCTTGCCGTGCGCATGCGCGGCCGAGGCGATCGCCAGCTTGGCGCGCACCACCAGCGGATGCGTGAACTGGCCTGCGGCGCCCATGCCCTCGGCGGGGATGGCGCCGGCGTGGGCCGAGACGAAGTCCATCAGGCCGAAGCTCAGCGACTGCACGCGCGGATGGGCCGCGATGTCGAAGGCGTTGTGCACGGCAAAAGGCGATTCGATCAGCACGTGCAGCGGCAGCGTTTCGGCATCGGCGGCGTCGAGCGCGGCCACGGCCTGCTCGACGTCGGCCACCGATTCGACCTTCGGCACCATCAGGTGACTGAGCCGCTGGCCGGCACGGCCCGCGATGGTGACCACGTCGCCCGCGAAGGCCGGGTGGTCGACCGGGTGCACGCGCACGCCGACGCGCATGCCGGGCCTGGCGGCCAGCGCCAGCTCGGTGACCAGCGCCGCATGCTCGGCCTCGCCGCCCACCGGGGCGCCGTCCTCGCAGTCGAGGGTGACGTCGAACACGCAGGCGCCGAACTCCTCGGCCATCTCGGCCTGGAGCGCGAGGCTCTTCTTCATGCGCGCTTCGACGCCGCTGTAGTGATCGCACACCGGCAGGCTGACGGCGCCGGCCTGCGCGCCGAGCAGCACGGCAGCGGGATGGGCGGGGGCGCGTTCGCTCACGGTCGTCACGCCTTCTTCTGCGCCACGATGAACATGCGCGGGAAGGCCAGCAGCCGCTTGCCGTCGGTGCGCGCCGGGTAGGCCTCGTTCACGCGGCGCTCGTATTCGGCCAGGTAGCTGGCCTGCAAGTCGGGCGGCAGCCGATCGACGAAGGGCTTCAGGCCCGTGCCGCGCACCCATTCGACGATGGAGGCGGCATCGGCCATGCGGTGCTGGTAGATCGTGTGCCAGACATCGACGTTGGCCGCGCGCGGCGCCAGCAGGTCGTAGTAGCCGCCCAGCGGCAGCAGCTTGGTGCGCAGCCGGTCGGCATCGCCGATGGGCTCGGCCCAGGGCGCTTCAGCCGCGAGCGCGCGCATCAGGCGGTGCGTGGGTTCCTGGCGGTTGTCGGGCATCTGGATGGCCAGCACGCCGCCGGGGGCGAGCGCGTCGAACAGGCGCGGGATCAGCGTTTCGTGATCGGGCACCCATTGCAGCGACGCGTTCGCATAGATGAGGTCGGGCGCGGCTTCCGTAGAAGGCGCCCAGGTCGCGATGTCGCTCAGCTCGAAGCGCGCGCCGGGCAGGCGCTCGCGCGCGCTGACCAGCATGGCTTCGGAGTTGTCGGTGCCGAGGGCCTCGGCCTTCGGGAACCGGTGGACCAGCAGCTCGGTGGAGTTGCCCGGACCGCAGCCGAGGTCGACCACGCGGACCGCCTCCGCCAGAGGCACCCGCGCCAGGAGTTCCTGTGCGGGGCGGGTGCGCTCGTCCTCGTAGCGACGATAGAGCGCGGGGTTCCAGTCGAGCATGCCGGCAGGCCTTGCTTAGATCAGGTGAGCAACGCCGGCTTGTTCGCCTTGCAGCTCTTCCAGGGTCTTGTTGATGCGTTCCTGGCTGAATGCGTCGATCTCGAGGCCTTCGACCAGCTTGTACTCACCGTTTTCGCAGGTGACCGGGAAGCCGAACATCGTGTCCTTCGGAATGCCGTACTGGCCGTCCGACGGGATGCCCATGGTGACCCACTTGCCATTGGTGCCCAGGGCCCAATCGCGCATGTGGTCGATGGCGGCGTTGGCGGCCGAGGCAGCCGACGACAGGCCGCGTGCTTCGATGATGGCGGCGCCGCGCTTGCCGACGGTCGGCAAGAAGGTGTTGGCGTTCCATTCCTGGTCGTTGATCATCTTGGCGACGCTTTCGCCGTTGATGGTGGCGAAGCGGTAGTCGGCGTACATCGTGGGCGAGTGGTTGCCCCAGACGGTGAGCTTTTCGATGTCGGCCACAGCCTTGCCGGTCTTGGCGGCGATCTGGCTGGCAGCGCGGTTGTGGTCCAGGCGCAGCATGGCGGTGAAGTTCTTGCGCGGCAGGTCCGGTGCGCTCTTCATGGCGATGTAGGCATTGGTGTTGGCGGGGTTACCGACCACCAGCACCTTGACGTTGCGGCTGGCAACGGCGTTCAGGGCCTTGCCTTGCGCCGTGAAGATGGCGCCGTTGACGGCCAGCAGCTCGGCACGTTCCATGCCCGGGCCGCGGGGACGCGAACCGACCAGCAGTGCGTAGTCGGCGTCCTTGAAGGCGGTCATCGGGTCGCCGTGGGCTTCCATGCCGGCCAGCAGCGGGAACGCGCAGTCGTCGAGTTCCATCATCACGCCCTTGAGCGCCTTCTGGGCCTTCTCGTCGGGGATTTCGAGCAATTGCAGGATGACCGGCTGGTCCTTGCCGAGCATTTCGCCGGACGCGATACGGAACAACAGGGCATAACCGATTTGACCGGCGGCACCGGTGACGGCAACGCGGACGGGCTTTTTGCTCATGGGAAGACTCCAGAAGTGATGTGACGGTGTCGGCGCACGCGCGAAACGCGGCGGCGGAAGTCTCGCGGGGCGGTCGGGAGGTCCGAAAAGGGCCGGACGGCCGCGGCGCGGGAACGGCCGGCATTTTAAGCCGATTCGATGAGGCCCGTCTTATGTCTTATATAAGATATCCTCCGGGTTCCGCCACGGCGCTTACCCACGCCCTGCCATGAACAGCCCCACCACCACCCTCGACGAGCCCACGACGCCCTCGTTCAGCCCGCTCTACCAGCAGATCAAGACCCTGATCCTGCAGAGCCTGCAGGCGGGCGAGTGGAAGCCGGGCGAGCCGATCCCCAGCGAGATGGACCTGGCCGTGCGTTTTCGCGTCAGCCAGGGCACGGTGCGCAAGGCGATCGACGAGCTCGCGGCCGAGAACCTCGTGGTGCGGCGCCAGGGCAAGGGCACCTTCGTCGCGACGCATGCCGAGCAGCATGTGCAGTACCGCTTCCTGAAGCTGGTGCCCGATGGCGGCCTGCCGAGTGCCGAAGGTCCGGCCGAACGCACCATCGTCGACTGCAAGCGCCTGCGTGCCTCGGCCGACGTGGCGCGCGCGCTGGGCCTGCGCACCGGCGACGCCGTGCTGCAGGTGCGGCGCGTGCTCGCCTATGGCGGCGTGCCGACCATCCTCGAGGACCTGTGGCTGCCGGGCACGCCGTTCAAGGGCCTCACGGCCGAGCGGCTGCGCGCCTGGCCGGGCCCGATGTATGCGCTGTTCGAAACCGAGTTCGGCGTGCGCATGGTGCGCGCCGAGGAGAAGATCCGCGCGGTGCTGCCCGACCCCGAGCAGGCCCAGCTGCTCGACGTCACGCCGCAGATGCCGCTGCTGAGCGTCGAACGCGTGGCCCACACCTACCACGACATGCCGATGGAACTGCGCCGCGGCCTCTATCGCACCGACACGCACCACTATCGCAACCAGCTCGGCTGAATGCGCCTCACGATGGACCACGTAACGAATACGCTTCAAGCCGCCGCACGGCGCGCGCAAGACGCTATGAAGTCAAGAGCATCCGACTGCCGCGGTGCGTCGACGCGAGCGCGACCGATGCGCGATGGTGCATTGCAATAGAATTTTGCGTTGTTTGCATTTCCCGAAGAGAAAACAAAAGCGTTCGCTCTCAGAACAAGTCAATCAACAAGCCACGAAAGCCCCTCCATGACAGAGCTTGCATCCTCCTCCACACCACGGCGTCGCGAATTCCGCAACATCAACGCCTTCACCGATCTCACGACCTACCGCCTGCCGCCTGCCGGCATCGTGTCGATCCTGCACCGCGTCAGCGGCGCGCTGATGTTCCTGCTGCTGCCGTTCATCATCTGGATGTTCGACACCTCGCTCTCGTCCGACTATTCGTTCGCCAAGTTCAAGGCCGCCTTCAACAGCGGCCTTGGTTTCGTTCCGGGCTGGTTTTTCAAGCTCGTCGTGCTCGCGCTGATCTGGGCCTACCTGCACCACTTCATCGCCGGCGTGCGCCACCTCTGGATGGACGTGAGCCACAAGGCCGTGACCAAGGAGTTCGGCAAGAGCTCGGCCATCTTCACGCTGGCCGTGAGCGTCCTGCTGACCATCGTGCTCGGCGCCAAGCTGTTCGGCCTGTACTGAGAAGGAGCCTCAAATGTCTGTGAACTACGGCTCCAAGCGCATCGTCGTCGGCGCGCACTACGGCATGCGCGACTGGCTCAGCCAGCGCGTCACCGGCGCCCTGATGGCGCTCTTCACGATCATCCTGCTGGCGCAGCTGATCTTCACGCGCGGCCCGATCGGCTACGACCTGTGGGCCGGCATCTTCGCCGCGCAGTGGATGAAGGTCCTGACCTTCTGCGTCATCGTGTCCCTGCTCTATCACGTGTGGGTCGGCATGCGCGACATCTGGATGGACTATGTCCAGCCTGTCGCGATCCGCCTCGTGCTCCAGATCTTCACCATCGTCTGGCTGGTCGGTTGTGCGGGTTGGGCCATTCAAGTGCTTTGGAAAATCTGACGACCCCATCCCCACCATGACCTACACAAAAGAACAAATCACCAAGCGCAAGTTCGACGTCGTGATCGTCGGTGCCGGCGGTTCCGGCATGCGCGCCTCGCTGCAACTGGCGCGTGCGGGCCTCAACGTGGCCGTGCTCTCCAAGGTGTTCCCCACCCGTTCGCACACGGTCGCCGCGCAAGGCGGCGTGGGCGCCTCGCTCGGCAACATGAGCGAGGACAACTGGCACTACCACTTCTACGACACGATCAAGGGCTCCGACTGGCTCGGCGACCAGGACGCGATCGAGTTCATGTGCCGCGAAGCACCGAAGGTCGTGTACGAGCTCGAGCACTTCGGCATGCCCTTCGACCGCAACCCCGACGGCACGATCTACCAGCGCCCGTTCGGCGGCCACACGGCCAACTACGGCGAGAAGCCCGTGCAGCGCGCCTGCGCCGCGGCCGACCGTACCGGCCACGCGATGCTGCACACGCTCTACCAGAAGAACGTGGAAGCGCGCACCCAGTTCTTCGTCGAATGGATGGCGCTCGACCTGATCCGCGACGACGAAGGCGACGTGGTCGGCGTGACCGCGCTCGAGATGGAAACCGGCGACCTGCACATCCTGCAGGCCAAGACGGTGCTGCTGGCCACCGGCGGCGCGGGCCGCATCTTCCAGGCCTCGACCAATGCCTTCATCAACACCGGCGACGGCCTCGGCATGGCGGCGCGCTCGGGCATTCCGCTGCAGGACATGGAGTTCTGGCAGTTCCACCCGACCGGCGTGGCCGGCGCGGGCGTGCTGCTGACCGAAGGCTGCCGCGGCGAAGGCGCGATCCTGCTCAACAGCAACGGCGAACGCTTCATGGAGCGCTACGCGCCCACGCTGAAGGACCTGGCACCGCGCGACTTCGTCTCGCGCTCGATGGACCAGGAAATCAAGGAAGGCCGCGGCTGCGGTCCCAACAAGGACTACGTGCTGCTGAAGCTCGACCACCTCGGTGCCGAGACCATCCACAAGCGCCTGCCTTCGGTGTACGAGATCGGCATCAACTTCGCCAACGTCGACATCACCAAGGAACCGATCCCCGTGGTGCCCACCATCCACTACCAGATGGGCGGCATCCCGACCAACATCAACGGCCAGGTCGTGATCCAGAAGGGCGAGGACAACAGCGCCGTCGTCAACGGCCTCTACGCCGTGGGCGAATGCTCGTGCGTGAGCGTGCACGGCGCGAACCGCCTGGGCACCAACTCGCTGCTCGACCTGCTGGTGTTCGGCCGCGCGGCCGGCAACCACATCGTCGAGTTCAACGACAAGCTGAAGGAACACAAGCCGCTGCCGGCCAACGCCGCCGACCGCACGCTCGAGCGCCTCAACGAACTGCAGAACTCCACCGGCGGCGAGTACGCGCAGGACGTGGCCAACCAGATCCGCGTCACCATGCAGCAGCACGCCGCGGTGTTCCGCAAGCAAGCCTCGATGGACGAAGGCGTGGTCAAGATCGCCGAAGTGCGCGAGCGCGTGAAGGCCATCGGCCTGAAGGACAAGTCCAAGGTGTTCAACACCGCGCGCATCGAGGCGCTGGAAGTCGACAACCTGATCGAAGTGGCGCAGGCCACCATGGTCTCGGCAGCGGCCCGCAAGGAATGCCGTGGCGCCCACACCGTCGAGGACTACGAGCGCCCGGCCGACGATCCGGTCGCGCCGCTGGGCCGCGACGATGCCAACTGGATGAAGCACACGCTTTGGTACAGCGCCGACAACCGCCTCTCCTACAAGCCCGTCAAGCTGCAGCCGCTCACGGTCGCCTCGGTGCCGCCGAAGGTTCGCACCTTCTAAGCGCCAGCTAATGATCAGCCACGTAAAAGCATTCACAAGGTCACAACGATGAAGCGCACATTCCAGATCTACCGCTACGACCCGGACAAGGACGCGAAGCCCTACATGCAGACCGTCGAGATCGAACTCGACGGCCATGAGCGCATGCTGCTCGACGCCCTGATGAAGCTCAAGGCGCAGGATCCCACGCTGTCGTTCCGCCGCTCGTGCCGCGAAGGCGTCTGCGGTTCCGATGCGATGAACATCAACGGCAAGAACGGTCTGGCCTGCCTGACCAACATGAACACGCTCAAGGGCACCGTGGTGCTCAAGCCGCTGCCCGGCCTGCCGGTGATCCGCGACCTGATCGTCGACATGACCCAGTTCTTCAAGCAGTACAACTCGATCAAGCCGTACCTGCAGAACGACACCGTGCCGCCCGAGAAGGAACGCCTGCAGTCGCCCGAGGAGCGCGAGGAGCTCAACGGCCTGTACGAGTGCATCCTGTGCGCGAGCTGCTCGACGAGCTGCCCGAGCTTCTGGTGGAACCCCGACAAGTTCGTGGGCCCGGCCGGCCTGCTGCAGGCCTACCGCTTCATCGCCGACAGCCGCGACGAAGCCACCGCCGAGCGCCTCGACAACCTCGAGGACCCGTACCGCCTGTTCCGCTGCCACACGATCATGAACTGCGTCGACGTGTGCCCGAAGAGCCTGAACCCGACCATGGCCATCGGCAAGATCAAGGAACTGATGGTGCGTCGCGCCATCTGACCCGACATGGCTGCTTTGCCCGGCACCCCATCGCCCTCGGCGCCTCCTGCGGGAAGCGCGGCGGCCGAGCCGCTCGGAGAACGAGCGCTCAGCAAGCTCAAGTGGCGCTGCCGGCGCGGCCTGCTCGAAAACGATCTGTTCATCGCCCGCTTCTTCGAGCGGCACGAATCTCGCATCACCGTCGGCCAGGCCGGCGCGATGGAAGTTCTGATGGACCTCTCGGACAACGATTTGCTCGATCTTCTCCTTCGTAGAAAGGAGCCCGAGCCCGCATGGGCCGGGGCCGAGGTGGTCGAGCTTCTGCAGCTGATGCGCGCCGACGGCGCGCAGCGGCCCGCAGCCTCCACGACCTCTCCCTCCTCGCCCTCTCGAACAATCCTCTGAAAGAAACCCGAAATGAAAGCCTCCGATACCAAGGCCACGCTATCGTTCAGCAACGGCGCCGACAAGGTCGAACTGCCGATCTACAAGGGCACCGTCGGTCCCGACGTGATCGACATCCGCAAGCTGTACGCGCAGACCGGCATGTTCACCTACGACCCGGGTTTCATGTCCACCGCGGCCTGCCAATCGGCCATCACCTACATCGATGGCGACAAGGGCGAACTGCTGTATCGCGGCTATCCCATCGAGCAGCTCGCCACCAACTGCGACTTCCTCGAGACCTGCCACCTGCTGCTGTACGGTGAACTGCCGGATACGGCCAAGAAGGCCAACTTCACCAAGCTCGTGACCAACCACACGATGGTCAACGAGCAGATGCAGTTCTTCCTGCGCGGCTTCCGCCGCGACGCGCATCCGATGGCCATCATGACCGGCCTGGTGGGCGCGCTGTCGGCCTTCTATCACGACAGCACGGACATCAACAATCCCGAGCACCGCGAGATCGCCGCGATCCGCCTGATCGCGAAGATGCCCACGCTCGTGGCCATGGCCTACAAGTACACGATCGGCCAGCCGTACATGTACCCGAAGAACGAACTCAGCTATGCGGGCAACTTCCTGCACATGATGTTCGCCACGCCCTGCGAGGAGTACAAGGTGAACCCGGTGCTCGAGCGCGCGCTCGACCGCATCTTCATCCTGCACGCCGACCACGAGCAGAACGCCTCGACCTCGACCGTGCGCCTGTGCGGCTCGTCGGGCACCAACCCCTTCGCGGCCATCGCGGCCGGCGTGGCCTGCCTCTGGGGCCCGGCCCACGGCGGCGCCAACGAAGCGGCGCTCAACATGCTCTACGACATCCAGAAGGAAGGTGGCGTGGAGAAGATCGGCGAGTTCATCAAGAAGGTCAAGGACAAGAACTCGAACGTCAAGCTGATGGGCTTCGGCCACCGCGTGTACAAGAACTACGACCCGCGCGCCAAGCTGATGCAGGAAACCTGCAACGAAGTGCTGACCGAGCTGGGCCTGGAAAACGACCCGCTGTTCAAGCTCGCCAAGGAACTGGAAAAGATCGCGCTCGAAGACGAGTACTTCGTGTCGCGCAAGCTGTACCCGAACGTCGACTTCTACTCGGGCATCGTGCAGCGCGCCATCGGCATCCCGGTCCCGCTGTTCACCGCGATCTTCGCGCTGGCCCGCACCGTCGGCTGGATCGCCCAGCTCAACGAAATGATCGGCGACCCCGAGTACAAGATCGGCCGCCCGCGCCAGCTGTTCGAAGGCTCGCCCAAGCGCGACGTGAAGCCGATCTCGGCCCGCTGATCGATTCTTCCGACCGCTCCCTGCAAAAGCTGCCTCCGGGCAGCTTTTTTATTGCCCGTTCGGCATGGCCCTCCTCGCGCCCGGGCAGCAAGGCCATCTCATATCACGATGGCAACCGCATGAAAACAGGAAGAAAATAGCCGACTCATCGCCAGATGCGATGCCCAAGCCCCCATGAGCACGTCCGAACGCAACTTTGCCCGCCGCATCGACCTCACGTCGCTGCAGCTGTTCGTGGCCGTGTGCGAGCTGGGCAGCATCGGCCGCGCCGCGGAGCGCGAATTCATCGCCGCCTCGGCCATCAGCAAGCGGCTGTCGGACCTCGAGGCCACGCTCGGCACCACCCTGCTCTACCGCCATGCGCGCGGCGTCGACCTGACGCCGGCCGGCGAGAGCCTGCTGCACCACGCCCGCTCGGTGCTCTACAGCCTCGAGAAGATGCAGGGCGAGCTCAGCGAGTACGCCGACGGCGTGCGCGGCCATGTGCGGGTGCACGCCAACATCTCGGCCATCGTGCAGTTCCTGCCGGAAGACCTGGGCGTGTTCACGCGCGCCCACGAGGCGATCAAGATCGACCTCGAGGAGCACCTGAGCACCGAGGTGATCCGCGCGGTGCAGGAAGGCGCGGCCGACCTCGGCGTGTGCCACGTGGCCGGCGGCGCGGGCGAGCTGCAGAGCCTGCCCTACCGGCACGACCGCCTCGCGCTGATCGTGCCCGCGGGCCACGCGCTGGCCGATCAGGGCGCGATCGAGTTCATCGCCGCGCTGGACTACGACCACGTCGGCCTGCACACCAACAGCTCGATCTACGTGGCGATGCACGAGGCCGCGCTGCTCGCGGGCCGCAGCGTCAAGCTGCGCATCCACGTCACCGGCCTCGATGCGATGTGCCGGATGATCCAGAACGGCCTGGGCATCGGCGTGATGCCGCAGCGCGCCTTCGAGCTGATGCAGGACGGCATCGGCCGCGGTCTGGTCAGCGTGGCCCTGTCCGACGCCTGGGCCGCGCGCGAGATCCGGCTGGTGGCGCGCGATTTCTCCACGCTGCCGGTGGCGGCCCGCACGCTGGTGAACCACCTGCACGCGGCTTCCTCCACCGAGGCCGAACCCGGCGCCGACCGGCTCGTGGCCTGAAACACAAGACAATCCATTTCCCCACGAAAGAGAAGAGACCGACATGGCACGCACGCTCTACGACAAGATCTGGGACGAACACGTCGTCCACACCGAGGAAGACGGCACCGCGATCCTCTACATCGACCGCCACCTGGTGCACGAAGTCACCAGCCCGCAGGCCTTCGAAGGGCTGCGCGAAGCCGGCCGCAAGCTGTGGCGCATCAGCTCGGTGGTGGCCACGGCCGACCACAACACGCCGACCACCGGCTGGGAGCGCGGCTACGAAGGCATCGCCGACCCGACCAGCAAGGAACAGGTCACCACGCTCGACCACAACATCGCCGAGTTCGGCGCGGCCGCGTTCTTCCCGTTCCTGAGCAAGCGCCAGGGCATCGTGCACGTGATCGGCCCCGAGACCGGCGCCACGCTGCCGGGCATGACGGTGGTCTGCGGCGACTCGCACACCTCCACGCACGGCGCCTTCGGCGCGCTCGCGCACGGCATCGGCACCAGCGAGGTCGAGCACGTGATGGCCACGCAGACGCTGCTGGGCAAGAAGGCGAAGAACATGCTCGTGAAGGTCGAGGGCAAGCTGCCCCTGGGCTGCACGGCCAAGGACATCGTGCTGGCCATCATCGGCAAGATCGGCACCGCCGGCGGCACCGGCTACACGATCGAGTTCGCCGGCTCGGCCATTCGCGACCTCAGCATGGAAGGCCGCATGACGGTGTGCAACATGGCGATCGAGGCCGGCGCGCGCGCGGGCCTGGTGGCGGTCGACGAGAAGACCGTCGCCTACATCAAGGGCCGCCCGCTGGCGCCCACCGGCGTCGAATGGGACCAGGCCGCGGCCTACTGGCGCACGCTGCAGTCCGACCCCGGCGCGAAGTTCGACACCGTGGTCGAGCTCGACGCGACCCAGGTCAAGCCGCAGGTCACCTGGGGCACCTCGCCCGAGATGGTGGTGGCGATCGACGGCCGCGTGCCCGATCCCGACAAGGAAAAGGACAGCAGCAAGCGCGGCGCCATCGAGCGCGCGCTGGTCTACATGGGCCTGGAGCCGAACAAGCAGATGAACGACATCTTCATCGACAAGGTGTTCATCGGCTCGTGCACCAACAGCCGCATCGAGGACATGCGCGAGGCCGCGGCCGTGGTGAAGAAGCTGGGCCAGAAGGTCGCGAAGAACGTGAAGCTGGCGCTCGTGGTGCCCGGCTCGGGCGTGGTGAAGGAACAGGCCGAGCGCGAGGGGCTCGACCAGATCTTCAAGGCCGCGGGCTTCGAATGGCGCGAGCCCGGCTGCTCGATGTGCCTGGCGATGAACGCCGACCGCCTCGAGCCCGGCGAGCGCTGCGCCTCGACCAGCAACCGCAACTTCGAAGGCCGCCAGGGCGCGGGCGGCCGCACCCACCTCGTGAGCCCGGCCATGGCCGCCGCGGCCGCCGTGCACGGCCATTTCGTCGACGTGCGCACCTTCGCCTGACCAGGAGACACCCCATGCAGAAATTCACCGTGCACAAGGGCCTCGTGGCCCCGATGGACCGCGAGAACGTCGACACCGACGCGATCATTCCGAAGCAGTTCCTCAAGTCGATCAAGCGCACCGGCTTCGGCGTGAACCTGTTCGACGAATGGCGCTACCTCGATCCGGGCGAGCCCGGCCAGGACCCGGCCAGCCGCAAGCCGAACCCCGACTTCGTGCTGAACCAGCCGCGCTACGCGGGCGCCTCGGTGCTGCTGGCGCGCAAGAACTTCGGCTGCGGCTCGTCGCGCGAGCATGCGCCGTGGGCGCTCGACCAGTACGGCTTCCGCGCCATCATCGCGCCGAGCTATGCAGACATCTTCTTCAACAACAGCTTCAAGAACGGCCTGCTGCCGATCGTGCTGTCCGAGACGCAGGTGGCCCAGCTGTTCGACGAGACCTTCGCCTTCCCGGGCTATTCGCTGACCATCGACCTCGAGCGCCAGGTGGTGGTGAAGCCCGACGGCCAGGAGTTCGCCTTCGACGTGCAGGCCTTCCGCAAGTACTGCCTGATCAACGGCCTGGACGACATCGGCCTCACGCTGCGCCACAAGGACAAGATCAAGGCCTTCGAGGCCGAGCGGCTGGCGCAGAAGCCCTGGCTCGCGCACACGATGCTCGCCAACGCCTGAGCGTTCCCGTTTCACTTCCTTCGACAACCACCCAATGAAAATCGCAGTTCTCCCTGGTGACGGCATCGGCACCGAAATCGTGGCGGAAGCCGTCAAGGTGCTCCAGGTGCTCGACCTGAAGTTCGAGCTGGAGACCGCCCTGGTCGGCGGCGCCGCCTACGAGGCCCATGGCCACCCGCTGCCCGATTCGACGCTCAAGCTCGCCAAGGAGGCCGACGCGGTGCTGTTCGGCGCGGTGGGCGACTGGAAGTACGACAAGCTCGACCGGCCGCTGCGCCCCGAGCAGGCCATCCTGGGCCTGCGCAAGAACCTCGGCCTGTTCGCCAACTTCCGCCCGGCCATCTGCTACGAGCAGCTGGTGGGCGCCTCGAGCCTCAAGCCCGAACTGATCGCGGGCCTGGACATCCTCATCATCCGAGAGCTGACCGGCGACATCTACTTCGGCCAGCCGCGCGGCCGCCGCACCGCGGTCGACGGCCACTTCCCGGGCGCCGAGGAAGCCTTCGACACGATGCGCTACTCGCGCCCCGAGATCGAGCGCATCGCGCGCGTGGCCTTCGAGGCCGCCCGCAAGCGCAGCAAGCGCGTGACCAGCGTCGACAAGGCCAACGTGCTCGAGACCTTCCAGTTCTGGAAGGACGTCGTGACCGAGGTCGGCAAGGACTATCCGGACGTCGAGCTCGACCACATGTACGTCGACAACGCCGCCATGCAGCTCGTGAAGGCGCCCAAGAAGTTCGACGTGGTGGTCACCGGCAACATGTTCGGCGACATCCTCTCGGACGAGGCCGCGATGCTCACGGGCTCGATCGGCATGCTGCCCTCGGCCTCGCTCAATGCCAGCAACCAGGGCCTGTACGAGCCCAGCCACGGCAGCGCGCCCGACATTGCCGGCAAAGGGGTCGCCAATCCCCTGGCTACAATACTGTCCGCTGCCATGATGCTCCGTTTCTCCCTCAACCAAGCCGAAGCTGCCGACCGGATCGAGTCGGCGGTCAAGCAGGTGCTGGCCTCCGGCCTGCGCACGGGGGACATCTGGTCGGAGGGCACCCGCAAGGTCGGCACCATCGAGATGGGCGACGCCGTGGTGGCGGCACTCTCGGCCTCGATCACCAAAAAGACGATTACCGGCTAACCGCAGCCCGCTTCGTCACGCCCACCCGGCTCCTGACGAGTCGGGCGCAAAGAGAAACCAGCGACTTTCTTTTTTCTTAAAGGGCACACTCAAATGGCGAACGCATCTCAACCTCTGGTCGGCCTCGTGGGCTGGCGCGGCATGGTCGGCTCGGTCCTGATGGACCGCATGCAGGCCGAAAACGACTTCGGCCTCATCGAGCCGGTCTTCTTCTCGACCTCCAACGCCGGCGGCAAGGCCCCGGCGATGGCTAAGAACGAGACCGCCCTCAAGGACGCGCACGACATCGAGGCCCTGAAGAAGTGCGACATCGTCATCACCTGCCAGGGTGGCGACTACACGACCGAGGTGTTCCCCAAGCTGCGTGCCGCCGGCTGGAACGGCCACTGGATCGACGCCGCCTCCACGCTGCGCATGAAGGACGACGCGATCATCGTGCTCGATCCGGTCAACTTGCCCGTGATCCAGAACGCCCTGACCAATGGCGGCAAGAACTGGATCGGCGGCAACTGCACCGTGAGCTGCATGCTGATGGGCGTGGGCGCGCTCTACAAGGCCGGCCTGGTCGAGTGGATGACCAGCATGACCTACCAGGCCGCCTCGGGCGGCGGCGCGCAGCACATGCGCGAGCTGCTGACGCAGTTCGGCACGCTCAACGCCGAGGTCCGCTCGCTGCTCGACGACCCCAAGTCCGCCATCCTCGAGATCGACCGCAAGGTGCTGCACAAGCAGCAGAACCTGAGCGCGGCCGAGACCGCCAACTTCGGCGCCCCGCTCGGCGGCTCGCTGATCCCCTGGATCGACAAGGACCTGGGCGACGGCATGTCGAAGGAAGAGTGGAAGGGCGGCGCCGAGACCAACAAGATCCTCGGCCAGGGCGCGGGCTTCGGCACCGCGGCCACGCCGGTCGACGGCTTCTGCGTGCGCATCGGCGCCATGCGCTGCCACAGCCAGGCGCTGACCTTCAAGCTCAAGAAGGACGTGCCGGTGGCCGACATCGAAGCCATGATCGCCGCCGACAACGCCTGGGTGAAGGTGGTGCCGAACACCCGCGAAGCCACCCTGCAGGACCTGACGCCCGTGGCCGTGACCGGCACCATGGGCATCCCGGTCGGCCGCATCCGCAAGCTGGCGATGGGCCCGGAGTACGTCGGCGCCTTCACCATCGGCGACCAGCTCCTCTGGGGCGCCGCCGAACCGCTGCGCCGCATGCTGCGCATCCTGCTGGAAGCCTGATGGAGGCAGTTCGCGCCCGTTGCCTACCCCCTTGTTGTCGAAAGGCGACAGAAGATGTGTTCGTAAGTATGCGCGCACTGGGTAGAACGGGCGCACTGCCTTGTCAGTAGGGGGTGATGATGCTAACGTCCTCTTACAATTTCTGGGCCTGAGCCGCCCCCCTATCAGCATGACAAGACATCTGTTGCCCGCGGCCTGCCCATCGGCCGCTCGCTCCTCCCTTCCCCTGAACGGCGTTCGTCTGTCCGTCCTGAGTGCGGCGGTGGCCGTGGCGATGGGTCTGGCCAGCACCGATGCGAGCGCGTTGGCACTGGGTCCGCTGAAGGTGCAGTCGGCGCTGGGCGAACCGCTGCGGGCCGAGATCGACGTGACCGAGATCACGACCGCCGAAGCCGACAGCCTCAAGATCAACGTGGCCACCGCCGACGCCTTCAAGGCGGCCGGCGTGCCCTACAACCCGGCCCTCAGCGACGTGCGCGCGACGCTGCAGCGCCGCGCCGGCGGCCAGTACGTGGTGCGCCTCAACGGCAGTCGTCCGCTCAACGACCCCTTCATCGACCTGCTGCTCGAAGCCAACGGCAGCACCGGCCGCATCGTGCGCGACTACACCGTGCTGCTCGATCCGCCGG
>NZ_JBZAYE010000459.1:0-5981 GCF_058244205.1 Variovorax sp. 20P10.2.4 | reverse complement strand
GCGCCCGCGTCGGGTGCGCCGGTGGCCGGCATCGCCGGCGACAACGCCTATGCGGTCTCGGGCCGCGCGTGGCTGCCGCTGGCGGCCGATGGCGCCGCGCGATAGGCGCGCAGCGCATCGAGGTCGCGCAAGGTCACGACCTGGTAGCCCAGCGTGAGCAGGCCCTCGGCCTCGAGCCGTCGCAGCGCCGCGTTGAGCCGCGGGCGCGACATGTTGCAGTAGAGCGCGAGCTCGGCCTGCGAGACCTGCAGCTCGAGCGAGCGCGGCGGAAAGCCCGCGGGACCGAACAGCGAGGCCAGGCTCTGCGCGACCTTGGCGACCGGGTCGAGCGTGCGGTCCGACAGCGTGACGGCCATCGACTGCGTGAGCCGTTCGCTCAGCAGCTGCAGCACGAAGCGGTTGAAGGCGCGGTTGCCGTCGAGCAGGTGGAAGAAGGCCGTCTTCGGCATCTTGATGACCACCGCGTCGGACAGCGCGACCGCATCGCAGAAGCGAGGTTCATTGCGGATCAGTTCGACCTCGCCGACCCAGCTGAAGGCCTGGCCCATGAAGGTGACCGGCTTGCCCGAGGCCGAGGTGGTGCACAGCTTCATGCTGCCGCGCCCCATGCCGACCCAGTGTTCGGCCGGGTCGCCGCGGTGCCAGATGGCCTGGCCCGCGGCGAGCTCGACGAAGCGCAGCTGCGGCAGCAGCACTTCGGCCTCGTCGTCGCTCAGCGCGTGGGCCCACACGCAGCCGCGCCAGCGCGACTTGAGCGAGGCGATCTCGCCGGGGTCCATGCGGCGTCGGCCGATTTGGTGCGGATCAGGCCGCTTCGGTTTCCTGGTACTCGCCCACG
This sequence comes from Variovorax sp. 20P10.2.4, assembly GCF_058244205.1. NCBI lineage: Bacteria > Pseudomonadati > Pseudomonadota > Betaproteobacteria > Burkholderiales > Comamonadaceae > Variovorax > Variovorax sp. 20P10.2.4. The sequence continues at coordinate 5,143 of NZ_JBZAYE010000459.1, read as the reverse complement.
GGCACGCAGCTGCAGAACAGGTTGCGGTCGCCGTAGACGTTGTCGACGCGGCCGATCGGCGGCCAGTACTTGGCGTCCTTCAGGCCGGCCAGAGGGAAAGCGCCGAGCTCGCGTGCATAGGGATGGCCCCATTCGCTGCCGAGCAGGCTCGCGGCCGTGTGCGGCGCGTGCTTGAGCGGGTTGTCGTCCTTCGGCCAGACGCCTTCCTCGACACGGCGGATCTCGCCACGGATGGCGATCATCGCCTCGATGAAGCGGTCGAGCTCGGCCAGTGGCTCGCTCTCGGTCGGCTCCACCATCAGCGTGCCCGGCACCGGGAAGCTCAGCGTGGGCGCATGGAAGCCGTAGTCGATCAGGCGCTTGGCGACGTCCTCGGCGGTGACGCCGCTGGTGTCCTTGAGCGGACGCAGGTCGAGGATGCACTCGTGCGCGACGTGGCCGTTGGGGCTCGCGTACAGCGTGGGGTAGTGGTCCTTGAGCCGCGCGCTGATGTAGTTGGCACTTAGGATCGCGGTCTCGGTCGCGGCCTGCAGGCCCTTCGCGCCCATCATGCGGCAGTACATCCAGCTGATCGGCAGCACGGCCGCATTGCCCAGCGGCGCCGCCGACACGGCACCCACGCCATGGCCCGACACGCCCGCGGTCGCATGGCCCGGCAGGTAGGGCACGAGGTCCTCGACCACGCAGACCGGGCCCACGCCCGGGCCGCCGCCGCCGTGCGGAATGCAGAAGGTCTTGTGCAGGTTCAGGTGGCTCACGTCGCCGCCGAACTCGCCCGGCGCGGCCACGCCCACCAGCGCGTTCATGTTGGCGCCGTCCACATACACGCGACCGCCGTGCGCATGCACCAGTTCGCACAGCTCCTTCACGCGCGTCTCGAACACGCCGTGCGTGCTCGGGTAGGTGATCATCACCGCGGCCAGGTTCTTGCCATGCTTCTCGCAGGCGCGCTTCAGGTCGTCGAGGTCGACGTTGCCCTGCGCATCGCAGGCCGTCACCACCACCTGCAGGCCCACCATCTGCGCGCTCGCGGGATTGGTGCCGTGCGCCGACGAGGGAATCAGGCAGATGTTGCGGTGGCCTTCGCCCTTCGCTTCGTGGAAGGCGCGAATCGCCAGCAGGCCCGCGTACTCGCCCTGCGAGCCGGCATTGGGCTGCAGGCTGATGCCCGCGTAGCCGGTGGCTTCGCAGAGCCAGGCGCGCAGCTGGGCGTCGAGCTGGGCATAGCCCTGCAGCTGCTCGGCCGGCGCGAAGGGATGGATGTTCGCGAACTCGGGCCAGGTGATCGGGATCATCTCGCTGGTCGCGTTGAGCTTCATGGTGCAGCTGCCCAGCGGGATCATGCTGCGGTCGAGCGCGAGGTCCTTGTCCGACAGGCTGCGGATGTAGCGCAGCATCGCGGTCTCGCTCTTGTGGGTGTTGAACACCGGGTGCGACAGGAAGGCGCTCGCGCGGCGCAGCGCCTGCGGGATGCGCGGCGCGGTGTTGGCGGCCAGCTCCTCGAAGCGCGGCATCGGCGTGCCGGCGGGCACGAACAGCGCCCACAGGGTCTCGACGTCGGCGCGCGTGCTGGTCTCGTCGAGCGAGATGCCCAGGTGCTGCTGCAGCCGCTGGCGCAGGTTCACGTTGGCGGCCTGCGCGCGCTCGAGGATCCTGGCGGTGTCGTCGCCGGTGCGGATGGTCAGCGAATCGAAGGCGGTCTCGTTGACCGGCTCGCGGCCCATCTGGGCCAGGCCGCGCGCGAGGATCGCGGTGAGCGCGGCCACGCGCTGCGCGATGCGCGTGAGGCCGTCGGGGCCGTGGTAGACCGCGTACATGCTCGCGACCACCGCGGGCAGCACCTGCGCGGTGCAGATGTTCGAGGTCGCCTTCTCGCGCCGGATGTGCTGCTCGCGCGTCTGCAGCGCGAGGCGGTAGGCGGGGCGGCCATGGGTGTCGACGCTCACGCCGACCAGGCGGCCCGGCAGCGAGCGCTTGAAGTCGTCGCGGCAGGCCAGGTAGGCCGCGTGCGGGCCGCCGTTGCACAGCGGCATGCCGAAGCGCTGGGTGGTGCCGCAGACGATGTCGGCATCCCATTCGCCAGGCGGCGCGAGCAGGGTCAGCGCCAGCAGGTCGGCCGCGACGCAGAAGGCCGCGCCGTACTGATGCGCATGGCCCGCGAGCGGGCGCAGGTCGTGCACGTGGCCGGTGGTGGCCGGGTACTGCGCCAGCACGCCGAAGAATTCGCCGCTGGCCATCAGGTGCGGCAGGGTTTCCGAGGCGGTGCTGACCTTGACCTCGATGCCCAGCGGCGCGGCGCGGGTCTTCACCACCTCGATGGTCTGCGGATGGCAGTCGCCCGAGACCAGGAACACGTTGCTCTTGCTTTTCACGCTGCGCTTGGCCAGCGTCATCGCCTCGGCGGCCGCGGTGGCTTCGTCGAGCATCGAGGCATTGGCGATCGCCATGCCCGTGAGGTCGCAGACCATGGTCTGGAAGTTGACCAGCGCCTCCATGCGGCCCTGCGAGATCTCGGCCTGGTAGGGCGTGTAGGCCGTGTACCAGGCCGGGTTCTCGAGGATGTTGCGCAGGATCACGCCCGGCGTGTGGGTGTCGTAGTAGCCCTGGCCGATGAAGTTGCGGAACACCTTGTTCTTCGCCGCGATCGCCTTGAGCTCGGCCAGCGCGTCGGCCTCGGTGGCCGGTGCCGGCAGCCGCATCGGCTTGCTGCGCCGGATCGCCGCGGGCACGATGCCGTCGATGAGTTCGGCGCGCGTGGCCGACCCGATCACGGGCAGCATGCGCGCCTCGTCGTCGGCATCGATGCCGATGTGGCGGGCGATGAATTCCTCGGCGTTCTCGAGTTCTTGCAGGGTGGGCAGGGCGGCGGGGGTGGGCATGGCGGGCGGGGGAAGAGAAGGGGGAGCGGACTTCCGGACGCGAGCCTTCGCGTCCGGCCATCCGGTTTCAGGAGCTCAGGATTCCTCGGCGAACTTGCCGTAGGCGGTTTCGTCCATCAGCGCGTCGAGCTGGGCCGGTTCGGACAGCTTGACCTTGAAGAACCAGCCTTCGGCCAGCGGCGCGCTGTTGGCGAGCGAGGGATCGGCGCGCAGGGCTTCGTTGACTTCGGTGATCTCGCCCGAGACGGGCATGAACACGTCGGCCGCGGCCTTCACCGATTCGACGACGCCGGCGACATCGCCCTGGGCGAAGCTCTTGCCGACCTCGGGCAGGTCGACGAAGACCACGTCGCCCAGCGCGTCCTGCGCATGGACGGTGATGCCGACCGTGGCGTTGCCGCCCTCGGCCTGCACCCATTCGTGGTCCTTGGTGTACTTGATGCTCATGTTGAAAAACTCCTCGTGGATAAAAAGTGGCCGATGCCGGGGCGTAGGTTAGCCGCGACGGCGGTCCGCCGGATGTCCGGCCGTCAGCCGCGGTAGTAGCGCGTCGGCACGAAGGGCAGGGTCGAGACCTCCATCGGCACCGGCTTGCCGCGCACGATGGCCTGCACCCGGGTGCCGGGCTCGGCGAAGGCGGTGGCCACGTAGCCCATGGCGACCGGCCGGTCGGCCGTCGGGCCCAGCAGGCCGCTGGTGACCTGGCCGATGTCCTGGCCCTCGAAGGACTGCAGCGGCGTGCCGTCGCGCACCGGGATGCGCTCTAGCGCGACCAGGCCGACGCGGCGGCGCTTCAGGGTGTCGTGGTCGAGGTGGCCAGCGGCGCCGGTGGCGGCGGTGAGCTGGGCCAGGATCTTCTCGGCGCCGGGGAAGCCGCCCGCGCGCGCGCCGCCCGTGCGGCGCACCTTCTGGATCGCCCAGTTGAGCGAGGCCTCGACCGGCGTGGTGCCGGTGTCGATGTCGCTGCCGTAGAGGCACAGGCCGGCCTCGAGCCGCAGCGAGTTGCGCGCGCCCAGGCCGATGGGCTTGACCTCGGGCTGGGCCAGCAGCAGCCGGGCCAGCGCCTCGGCCTCCTTCGCGGCGACCGAGATCTCGAAGCCGTCCTCGCCGGTGTAGCCGCTGCGCGTGACGAAGGCGGCTATGCCGCCGATCTGCACCGCGCCGCCGGTCATGAACACGAAGCGCTCGATGCCGGGCGACAGCCGCGCCAGCGTGGCCGCGGCCTGCGGGCCCTGCAGCGCGAGCAGCGCCTGATCGGGCAGCGGCTGCACCTGGCAGCGCTGGCCGATCCGTTGCTGGATGTGGGCGATGTCGGCCACCTTGCAGGCGCCGTTGACGATCACGAACAGCGAGCCGTTGCCTTCGTTGAAGAACATCAGGTCGTCGAGGATGCCGCCCTGGTCGTCGAGCAGCAGGCCGTAGCGCTGCTTGCCCGCGGGCAGGTCGATCACGTCGACCGGCATCAGGGTCTCGAAGGCGGCCGCGGCATCGGGGCCGGACAGGCGCAGCTGGCCCATGTGGGAGATGTCGAACAGGCCCGCGGCCGCGCGCGTATGTTTGTGCTCGGCCATCAGGCCGGCCGGGTACTGGACCGGCATCGAATAGCCGGCGAAGGGCACCATGCGGGCGCCGAGTTCCAGGTGCAGCGCGTGCAGCGGGGTCTTGAGCAGTTCGGATTCGGGGGCGGAAGCAGCCACGGGGCACTCCTGGGGGCAGCAATCGAATGCCATGGCTCGCGCCATGGGGCCACCCCTGCTGTCCGCTTTACCTGAGAGATTCGCCCCACGATCGGGGTTTGCTCCTTCGGTGGACCGGGCGCCTGCGGCACCGGCCTCTCTCCAGCAAGGAAACGCCGTCCCGCGAAGGCCGGCGCTGTGTCAGTCCTTTTGCCTGAGCGTTCGGGGGTTCCCTGCGCCTTCGGCGGCCCCGTGCGGGGCTCTCTCCTGACCCGGGCGAGTGTAGTGGATTGCGGGCGGCTTCAGCCGCGGCCGCGCAGCCGGTTCGACAGCGCCTGGCAGATGGCGTCGTGGGCCCGGCCGGCGGCGGCCGACTGGGCGAAGAAGCCGAAGAAGGGGTGGAACATGTCGTCGAAGGCCAGCAGCCGGGTCGGTATGCCGGCCGCCTCGAGCCGGTGCGCGTAGGCCAGGCCTTCCTCGCGCAGCGGGTCATGGCCGGCGACGGCGATCAGGGTCGGCGGCAGGCCCGCGAGCTCCGCCGCGCGCAGCGGGGAGGGCGGCACCTCGGTGGCGCGATGCGCCGAGGCG
>NZ_JBZAYE010000458.1:0-5988 GCF_058244205.1 Variovorax sp. 20P10.2.4 | reverse complement strand
AGTGGGGCGCGCGCACAGCGGTCAACCTGCCCGCGCTGACCACCACCGTGCGCGAGATGGCACAGGCGCTCGAGCGCATCGCCGGCACCGAGGCAACGAGCCTGATCGACTGGGAGCCCGACGCGGCGATCGCGAAGATCGTCACGAGCTGGCCCAGCCGCGTGCATGCGGCGCGCGCCGAGGCCCTGGGCCTGAAGGCCGATGCCAGCTTCGATGCGATCCTGCGCGACTACGTGCGCGAGAACCCGCAGGCGGTCAAGCTCGCGGTGAAGGGCTGAGCGATGGCGAAGCTGCTGCTCGGCTGCATCGCCGACGATTTCACCGGCGCCACCGACCTCGCCAACAACCTGGTGCGCGCGGGCATGCGCGTGGTGCAGACGATCGGCGTGCCCGAGGGCCCGCTCGCGGCCGAGGTGGATGCGGTGGTGGTGGCTCTCAAGTCGCGCACCATCGCGCCGGCCGAGGCCAGCGCGCAGTCGCTCGAGGCGCTGCGCTGGCTGCAGGCGCAGGGCGCGCAACAGATCTACTTCAAGTACTGCTCGACCTTCGACAGCACGCCGCAGGGCAACATCGGCCCGGTGACCGAGGCGCTGATGGAGGCGCTGGGCTGCGACTTCACGATCGCCACGCCGGCCTTTCCCGACAACAAGCGCACGGTGTTCAAGGGCTACCTGTTCGCGGGCGAAGTGCTGCTCAACGAGAGCGGCATGCAGAACCATCCGCTGACGCCGATGACCGACCCGAACCTGGTGCGGGTGCTGCAGGCGCAGTGCCGGCGCAAGGTGGGGCTGATCGATCACGCGGTGGTGGCGCGCGGCGCGCAAGCGATCGAGGCGCGCATCGCGCAGCTGAAGGCCGAGGGCGTGTCGATCGCGATCGTCGACGCGGTGTCGAACGACGACCTGCTGCGCATGGGCCCGGCGCTCGCGAAGCTGCCGCTGGTCACCGCGGGCTCGGGCGTGGCCATCGGCCTGCCGGCCAACTTCGGGCTCGCACCCTCCTCGCAGGCCAGCGCGTTGCCGAAGGCCGGCGGCCACACGGCAGTGGTGTCGGGCAGCTGCTCGCTCGCCACCAACCGGCAGGTGCTCGACTTCATCGGCCGTGGCGGCGCCGCATTGGCCATCGATCCGCTGCGCATCGCGGCCGGCATCGACGTCGCGGCCGAGACGCTGGCCTGGGCCGCGCCGCTGATCGACAAGGGCCCGGTGCTCGTCTACTCCACGGCCGAAGCCGGTGCCGTGAAGTCGGTGCAAGGCCAACTGGGCGTGGAAGAGGCCGGCGCGATGGTCGAGCGCACCATCGCGGCGATCGCGCGCGGGCTGGTCGAGCGTGGTGTGCGCCAGCTCGTGGTGGCGGGCGGCGAAACCTCCGGGGCCTGTGTGCAGGCGCTCGGCATCGCGCAGTTGCAGATCGGGCCGCAGATCGATCCGGGGGTGCCGTGGTGTCATGCGCGTTCCTCGTTGGCGCCTGACACTGGGGTGCATATCGCATTGAAGTCGGGGAACTTTGGGGGGGATGATTTCTTTACCAAGGCGTTTGCGGTGTTGGGGTGAACTGCCTGGGTCGTGTTCGGGGCGGGCTCACGCCGATGGGGTACTCCCCTCCGCGAATGTCCCCCGCCTTCGGCTCCTCCTTTATTTCGCTGCGGGGAGTACCCCATCGACGTGAGCCTGGACGCAATCGTTGTTGAACCGCCGGCACCACCGCAGCGCCTCCCGTGCACAGGGTATCGGGTGCTTCCCGCAGCGAAATAAAGGAGGAGCCCGAAGGGCGGGGGACATTCGCGGAGGGAAGTACCCGATGCCCTGTGCACGCACCCCGAACAAGAAGCCAAAAAATGACCGAAACAAAAGCAAGAGAAGAAATCTGCCGCACAGCCAAAAGCCTGTTCGATCGTGGCTACGTCCACGCCACGGCCGGCAACATCAGCGTGCGCCTGGAAGACGGTGGCTTCCTCATCACCCCGACCGATGCCTGCCTGGGCTTCCTCGACCCCGCGCGGCTTGCGAGGCTGGACGCGCAAGGCCAGCAGATCAGTGGTGACCGTGCCAGCAAGACCATCGCGCTGCACATGCGCATCTACGAAGCAGCACAAGCTTTCGATGCCGATACCGCCTGCGTGATCCACACCCACAGCAGCCACTGCGTCGCACTCACGTTGAGCGGAACCAGCGACGAACTGCTGCCCGCCCTCACGCCCTACTTCGTGATGAAGGTCGGCCACGTGCCGCGCATCCACTACCACCGTCCGGGCGCGTCCGAAGCGGCCGCCGAGGTCGCCCAGGTCATCGCGCAGCGCGGCGCGGCCGGCGTGCCCATCCGCGCCGTGATGCTCGACCGCCTCGGCCCCAACGTGTGGCACGACACCCCCGCCGCCGCGATGGCCGTGCTCGAGGAACTCGAGGAGACTGCCAGGCTCCACCTCATGACGCGCGACCATGCCACGCCACCCGCGCCGCTGTCGCCCGAACAGATCGCCGAACTGCGCGTCATCTTCGGCGCGCGCTGGTGACTCCGTTCGAGACCACAATCGCCAGAACTTCAAAGAGACAACGCCATGCCACGCTTCGCCGCCAACCTCTCGATGCTCTATCCCGAGATGGACTTCCTCGATCGCTTCGATGCCGCCGCGAAGGACGGCTTCGAGGCCGTCGAGTACCTGTTTCCCTATGCCTTCTCCAAGGACGATATCGTCGCGCGCCTTCAGCACAACGGCTTGCAGCAGGTGCTCTTCAACGGCCCGCCCGGCAACTGGGAGGGCGGAGAACGCGGCCTGGCTTGCCTGCCGGGGCGCGACGCCGAGTTCCGTGAGGGCATCGCGAAAGCCATCGACTACGCGGTCGCGCTCGACTGCCCACGCATCCACGTCATGGCCGGGCTGGTGCCCGAGGGCCTCACGGCCGATGCCGTGCAGCAGGTGTACGTCGACAACCTGCGCTGGGCCGCCGAGGAGGCCGCGAAGGCCGGGCGCGACGTGCTGATCGAGCCGATCAACACGCGCGACATCCCGCGCTTCTTCCTCAACCGCCAGGACCATGCGCATGCCATCGTCGAAAGCATCGGCGCGCCCAACCTCAAGGTGCAGATGGACCTCTACCACTGCCAGATCGTCGAGGGCGACGTCGCGATGAAGATCCGCCAGTACCTGCCCACCGGCCGCGTCGGCCACATCCAGATCGCCGGCGTGCCCGAGCGCCACGAGCCCGACATCGGCGAGCAGAACTATCCCTACCTGTTCCAGGTGATCGACGAGGTGTCGGCGCAGACCGGCTGGCAGGGCTGGGTCGGCTGCGAATACCGGCCGCGGCGCGGCAGTGAGCCCGGCGGCACCTCGGCCGGGCTGGGCTGGCTGCGCGCGTGGCGCGAGGCGCAGTGAAGCTCGAGGCGCTGCGCGTTCCGAAGCCGCTGCGCGGCTTCGCGTCGGAGGCCGAGCTGTTCGACCTGCTGCTGGACGGCGATCGCGTGGCCTCGGTCGCGCCGAGCGCGCGGCAGGATTCGGCGCGCGGCATCGTGCTGAGCGCCTGCGTCGACGCGCATGCGCACATCGACAAGAACTACACCGTGCAGGAAGTGGGCGCGGCGCAGGGCAACCTGTTCGCGGCCATCGAGCGCATGAACGGCCACCGGGCCGGCTGGACCGCCGAGTCGCTGCGCCCGCGCATGGAACGCGCGCTCGAGGACGCCTGGCGCAGCGGCACGCGCGCGCTGCGCACTCACCTCGACTGGGTGCAGCCCGAGGCGCCGGTCTCGCTCGCGGTGTTCGAATCGCTGCGCGAGGCCTGGCGCGGCCGCGTCGAGCTGCAGTTCGTCTCGCTCACGCCGCTCGACCTGTTCGCCGATGCCGAGGCCGGCGAGCGCATCGCGCGCGAGGTGGCGCGCGCGGGCGGCGCGCTGGGCGCCTTCGTCTACCGCAACGAGGCCCTGTTGCCCAAGCTCGACCGCGTGTTCGAGCTCGCGCACAAGCACGGGCTGTCGCTCGACTTCCATGTCGACGAGGGCCTCGATGCCGACGCCAGCGGCCTGCGCGCCATCGCGCAGCTGGTGCGTGCGCGCGGCTTCGCGGGCCGCGTGGTCTGCGGCCATGCCTGCTCGCTCTCGGTGCAGGACGACGCCGTGGCGCACGAAACCCTGGCGCTGTGCGCGGGCGCGGGCCTGCACCTGGTCGCGCTGCCCACCACCAACCTCTACCTGCAGGGCGCCTGGGACCGCACGCCGGTGCCGCGCGGCATCACGCGCATCCGCGAGGCCGCGGCACGCGGCTTGCGTGCGAGCCTGGCGACGGACAACGTGCAGGACGCCTTCTATCCCTACGGCAGCTACGACCTCGTCGAGACCTTCGGCCTCGGCGTGCAGGTGGCGCACCTCGCGCCGGCGCTCGACTGGATCGACAGCATCACGCTCGCGCCGGCGCGGGCGCTCGGGCTGGCCTGGGACGGTCGCATCGCCGCGGGTTGTCCGGCCGACCTGGTGGTGCTGGCCGCCACCGACGAACACGAACTCATCGACCCGCGCGGCCGCCGCCGCAGCGTCATCCGCGCGGGCCGGATCCTGGAGCACACCGCATGAGCATGGGCAAGCCGATGGCCAACTATGCCGCCGCCAAGCGCGTCGGCGATTTCGTCTACATGAGCGGCGTGGTCGCCGTCGACCCGGCCACGCGCCGCGCGGTCGCCGGCTACGACGCCATTCCCGAGGCCGGGCGCAGCGCGCTGCAGGGCCTGGGCTACGCCACCGGCCAGATGTCGGTGGACGTGTTCGAGGCGCCGATCGTGGCGCAGAGCTGGTTCGTGCTGGAGCGCATCCGCCAGATCGCGGCCGAGCACGGCGGCACCATGGAGGACGTGGTGAAGCTGGTGCAGTACTTCCGCCACCTGCCGCACTACGCCTTCTACAACCGCGTTCGCGGTTTGTTCTACCCGGGGGAGCCGCCGGTCAGCACGGTGGTGGAGGTGTCTCGCTTCCTGCCGGGCGACGAGGTGCTGGTGGAGGTCGAGGCCACCATGTACCTGCCGGTGCGCGCTACCTGACGCCCGCACCCTTGAACAGGAACGCCGTCACCTGCTCGACCAGGTAGCCGCGGTCCTGTTCGTCGCCGTGCTGCGCGGTGTTGCGGAAGTACGCGGCCTGCGTGGCGTGGTCGGCATAGAACTGCGTCACGGCCCAGATGTGGAACAGCACCAGCATCGGGTCGGCCTCGTCCATCAGCCCCTGGTCCATCCAGTTGCGGATCACGGCGGCGGCCTGGTCGGTGCGCTGCTTGCTCGTGTCCATCAGGGTGTTGAGCACCGGCGCGCCGCGCAGCATCTCGGCCGTGAAGATGCGCGAACGCAGCGGATGCTCGAACGAGAACGCCATCTTGCGGCGGATCAGGTCGCCGAGCACCTTGCGCGGGCCCAGGGCCTCGTCGTCGAAGCCGAACACCACGATCCAGTCGGTGAGGATGTCCTGCAGGATCTGCCGGTACAGCGCCTCCTTGCTGTCGATGTAGTAGTGCAGCTGCGCCTTCGAGAGCCCGGCCTTGTCGGCGATCGCCTGCGTCGAGGCGCCGGCCAGGCCCTCGCTCGCGAACACCTCGATCGCGGCCTGGTTGATCACGCCGAGCACCTGCGCGTACTTGCGCGAGCGCCCGCGCGTGGCGGGGCCCTCGGCGTCCTCGGCGGTGTCGACGGCGGTGGTCCTGGCCATGCGCGGTCTCAGAGCTGGATGACCAGCTCGGCCCCCTTGGCGCGCGAGCAGCACAGCGCCACCTTGTGGCGCCGCTCGCTGCCCGTGAGGCAGAAGTCGCGGTGCTCGGCGCCCTCGCCTTCGGCGCCGACCACGCAGGTGCCGCACAGGCCCTGCTCGCACGACACCGGGATGTCGATGCCGACCTCGTGCAATGCGTCGACCGCGGTCTGGTCGGCCGCCACCGGCACCGCGATGCCACGCTGCGCGAGCCGCAGCACGAAGGGCTGGCCCGCGGTGGCGGCGGCATCGGTGGGCGCGGCG
>NZ_JBZAYE010000457.1:0-5991 GCF_058244205.1 Variovorax sp. 20P10.2.4 | reverse complement strand
GAGCTTGTCCTCGAAGGACTGCAGCCGGTTCCAGGCGCGTTCATGATCGGGATGCTGGGCGCGCCAGCGTTCGCAGGCGGCACGGTCCTGGTCGCTGGCCTCGCCCGACCAGAGCCGCGCCATCCATTCGGCCGCGCGCCGCACCACCGCGGGATCGAGCGGACCCGGCAGCGCGGGGCTCGGGTTCATGCGCACGTCAGCCATGCATCACCCGGTAGCAGGCCTGCAGGCCGGCCGCGACGTACTTCTCGACCGAGGAGACGCTGACATTCAGCCGCTGCGCGATCTCGCGGTAGCTCAGCCCTTCGAGCCTGCACAGCAGCAAGGCCGTGCGCGCCTTGGCCGGCAGGCCGTGCAGGATGGTGTCGACCTCGACCAGCGCCTCGACCGCGAGCGCGCGCTCCTCCTCCGAGGGCGCCAGCGCCGCGGGCATGCAGGCGATGGCCTCGAGGTACGCGGCCTCGATCTGCCGGCGCCGGTACAGGTCGATCACCAGGCCGTTGGCGATCTGCGTCAGGTGACGGCGCGACTCCTCGGGCTGCGGCACGCGGCCGGTCGAGAGGATGCGCAGGTAGGTGTCGTGCGCGATGTCGGCTGCGTCGAAGGCATTGCCCAGGCGCTTGCGCAGCCAGCCGCGCAGCCAACCATGGTGGTCGCTGTACAGGACTTCGACGGGCTGAGCGGATGCGGCTTCGGTGAACGCCAAGAGAACCTCTGGCCGGTGCCCCGGGGAACGGGGGACATCGGATTAATAAGAATGGTTCTCATTTTAGAGGATGACGAGCCCGGCGGAAAACGGGCCTGGTCCCCGGCCGGTAGAGTCGAGCCGCCGTCCCCGGCCCCCACCCACCAATTTCGCAAAGGCCCTCCATGACCAGAAAGCTCATCAGCTCCGGCTCCACCTTCGAACAGCAGATCGGCTACTCGCGTGCCGTCGTCGCGGGCGACTGGGTGTTCGTTTCGGGCACCACGGGCTTCGACTACGCCACCATGACCATCTCGGACGACGTGGTCGAACAGGCGGAGCAATGCCTGAAGAACATCGAGGCGGCGCTGCAGGAAGCCGGCGCCAGCCTGCGCGACGTGGTGCGCGTGACCTACGTGCTGCCCGACGGCGCCGATTTCGAGGCCTGCTGGCCGGTGCTGCGCAAGTACTTCGGCGAGGTGCGGCCCGCGGCGATGATGATCTCGGCGGGGCTGGCCGATCCGCGCATGAAGATCGAGATCGAGGTGACGGCGCTGCGCACCTGAGGCGCGCTTGCGCGCGGGGGTTCTCTCACTCCCCCGCGAGCCTTTGGTCCATGTGCGCCAGCAGGCTGTTCGCGCCCTCGGCGGAGAACCACTGCGCGAAGGCCTCGCTGGTTTCGCTCGCGATCCTGTTGCTTCGCTCCAGCATGGCGAGTTCGTACGCTTCGGTGGCCTGGCGCCAATTGGCGGCACCAATCAGCGACTCGGCCAATTCCGCGGCGTCGAGCATCGCGAGGTTCACGCCCTCACCCATCGGCGGCATCACGTGCGCCGCGTCGCCGAGCAGCGTGAGCCCGGGCTTGTGCGTCCAGCGGAAGTCGACCGGCAACGCAACGATCGGACGGATGGCGGCGATCCGGTCGGCCTTGTCGATGAGGTCGAGCAAGGCGGGCGACCATCCTTCGAAGCGCGTGCGCAGCTCGGCCAGGGTGATACCGGCGAGCGCCTTGTCCGGTCGATCGGTGTCCGATTCACGGCTGCGGAAGGCGGCATAGACGCGGATCGCACCACCGCCATTGCGCTGCGCGAAGATGCCGGCGCCGTCGTGCAGCGAGAACACGGATCCACGCCCGACCCGCTCGCTCAGCGCTGCGTGGCGCTCGTCCACCTGGGAGAACCACAGCTCCACGAAGGTGACGCCCGTGTAGGTGGGCTGCTGCTCGGCCAGCGCCGAGCGCACCCGCGACCAGGCGCCATCGGCACCGATCACGAGGTCGAAGGGACCCGCGACCTCGTTGCGCAGCCGCAGGAAATGGGCGCCGCTGTCATCGCTCAGCACCGCGTCGACGGATTCGCCCCATCGCACCACGCCCTCGCCCAGCGGCCGCAACAGCAATTGGCGCAGCAGCACGCGATCGATCTCGGGCCGGTCTCCGGTGCCCTCCTCGGGGATCTCCTCGCGCAGCACCGCGCCGGTCGCGTGGTCGAGCACCCGCTGCCCCTGGTCCTCATGGCGCGCCACCGCGAGGAAATCCTCGAGCAGGCCGGCCTTGGCCAAGGCCAGTTGCCCGCCATCGGGATGGAGATCGAGCGTGCCGCCCTGGTCGCGCGCATCGAACGCCGCATCGCCCTCGAAAACCGTGACCGGCCACCCCGCGCGATGCAGCAGGTTCGCTGCGCAAAGCCCGCCCGGGCCGGCACCGACGATGGCAATGCGTGGCGCTTTCATGGGATCGATTTCGTTGATAACATAGCCTCCTATGTTAAAGAGATAGGATGCTATGTCAAGAGATGCCATCGATGGCTGAAGCGTGGCAACCGCGGGCCATGCCGACGCTGGCGCTCAGTCGCGTCGCGAGGATGATCCATCGCCTGGTCGAGCTGCGGCTGTCGCCGCTCGGCATCAAGACGGCGCAGTTGCCGGTGCTCGTCGCCTTGAAGGACGGCGCGAAGCTCACGCAGAAGGAACTGGCAGTGATCGCCGGCGTCGAGCAGCCGACCATGGCGCAGTTGCTGGCGCGCATGGAGCGCGACGGATTGATACGGCGGGAGCCTTCGCCCGACAACTGGCGCAGCAGCCTCGTCATGCTGACCGCCCATGCCGAGGCCCTGCTCGAACCGGGTCGGGAGGTCTTGCGCTCGATCGATGAAGAGGTGTGCGCCGGCCTCGGCGCGGAGGATCGGGAGACGTTTCTGCGGCTGCTCTACAAAATTGCCGAAGGGGCCGGGAAGGTCGACCGCTGAGCCGCTGCAATTGCCCCAACCTGCGTCTGACGCGCGCGTCAAGCCGACCGAGGACGACGGCGAGCCGCGAGTCGCAACGACCTGTTCACAGGCCCCGGACGATCAACGGAGCCAAGACCATCATGGCAAGCGCGCACACAAGGTTGACGATCTGCAGCAGGTGAATGGCACCGCCCTCGAACCTGAAGATCGAATACAGCGCCAAGGCCGACGGAATGAACAGCGCCGCGTAGAAAACAAACTGGAACTTCGCGCCAGTGAACCCCAGGACATTCATGCAGATCGCCACGATGAACCAGCACGTGAGCGCCACGCCGTGCAGCGAAACCAACAGCCGCGTACCGGGCGAGTAGTGCTCCGCCGCTCGAAAATAGATCACGCTCACCAGGAAGGTCGCCAGAGGCGGGCCAACGATGAAGATGAGGATCGGTAGCGCTTCCATGGGCTGTGGCGGGTGAGGGGCGTCGATGTCGTCGGCAGTAGACGGCCAATCTATGCCCCGCCGCGCCCTCCCTCGGAATGAAACCCACGCGGTACCGCAATGCGGTACGTCGGGTGCCGTGCCCTGCGCCGGTGACATGCGCGAGGAAGTCACCGGCACCCGCAACGGCCACGGGCCAGATCAGAAACCGCTCATCCGCGATGGAGGCGTCTTCCACCGCCAGGGAAGTCCGGCCGCGACCCCGAATCCAAGCGACAGCACGAGGTGCATGGCCAGGATGGTCAACGCCGCATCGAGGGCAAGCCGCCGGGACAGGGCCGTCAATGCGACAAGAAAGAGCAGCGAGATCGGAACCGAGATCGCCATCAGCCCCGGAACGGTTCCCCAACCCCGACGTGCCATCGCGAACAGCACGGGCACCCCGATGAGCGCCATGCCGACCAGAACACCGTAGCTGAGCAGGACCCAGAGGGTCGAGAACTCCGCCAGTAGCGCGCGCCAATATCTTTCCGGTGGAATGCCCCATCGGGCCCACGCCTCATCGGCGGGGGTGTAGCTGCTCGCGGCCGCGAATCCACAGCATATGAGCACCACGACGACGTAACCCAGGGCCAGGCGCGCGATCGACACGGGAGGCGGCGCATCGCTGCGCGAGTACAGCATCGCCGTCGAAACCAGCAGGATGGCCGCGAGCACGGCCAATGCGATCGGGTCCCAAAGCGCGCCAGCCAACCAGCCTGCTTCCATCCGCATCTCCATGTGTCACGACGAGCGTTCGCGATGCGCATCGGGAACGACATGGTACGCATGTCATGCGTGCGGCGGGCCCCTGCGAATCCGCAGGCCCCGTCAGAACACCCCAGGCGCCCGCCAGACGATCTCCCGCGCACTGATCCGCCGCGGAATGATCCCCAGCGCCAGGAAGGCATCGGCCAGTTGCTGCTGTTGCGCGATGTGCGCCTCGGTCACGGGCCCGAGCGAGAACTCCGCGCGCGCGAAAGCGGCCGACCAGGGCTTGACGTCGATGCCCGTGGCCTCGGCCGCGATGGCGGCAAGTTCGTCGCGGTGCTGGCCCGACCAGACTGTGAGCAGGCGCAGTTCGTCGAGCACGGCCGCCAGCACCGCGGGATGGCGCGTGGCGAAGTCGCGGCCGGCCATGTAGTACGAGGCGCTGGTGAGCCGCTTGTCGGTGGTGTCGGCGACGACGCGCGCGCCATAGCGTTCCTCGGCGATCGCGTAGTAGGGATCCCAGACCACCCAGGCGTCGATGTTGCCGCCGTTGAAGGCGGCGGTGGCATCGGCCGGCGACAGGTAGGTGGGCTGGATGTCCTGGAAGCCCAGGCCCGCGGTGGCCAGCGCCTTGATCGTCACGTTCTGCGCGCTCGAGCCCTTGCCGAACGCGACCTTCTTGCCCTTCAGGTCCGCCAGCGTACGGATCGGCGAGTTCTTCGGCACCAGCACCGCATGCTGCGCCGAGGGCGTGGCGGCCGCATAGACGAGGTCGGAGCCGCCGGCCTGCGCGAACACCGGCGGCGTGTCGCCGACCGAGCCCAGGTCGATGACGCCTGCGCCCAGCGCCTCGAGCATCGGCGGGCCGAACTGGAATTCGACCCACTTGACGCTGCCCACGCCCAGCGCCTTGAGGCGCTTCTCGACCACCTGCTGCTTGCGTGCCAGCACCAGCACGGCCGAGCCCTTCTGGAAGCCGATCTTCACCTCCTTGGGCAAGGCGTTCTGCGCCCAGGATCTGGCGGGCAGCGAAAGCGCAGCGGCCAGCGCCAGCAGCGTGGGCGCGACCTGTCGGCGACGCAGGGAGAAGTCGGATCCGGAGGACAAGGGCACACCTCGAAGCAAGTCGGTAGAGGCCGCGATGCTGAACCGCGGCCCGCCGCTTGTCGAATGCGCTGCGCGCGCTTGCTTATGCGCTTTTCCTATGTGCGCGCCGGCCCGCGCCGCGGCTTCACGAAGCGCAGCGTCATGCGGTCCGATTCGCCGATGGCGAGGTACTTCGCGCGATCGACTTCGCCCCCGCGCAGGGTCGGCGGCAACGCCCAGACGCCGTTCGCATGGTCGTGCGTGTCGCGCGGATTGGCGTTGATCTCGCTCTCGCCGTCGAACACGAAGCCGGCCGCGCGGGCGCGCGCGATCACGAAGTCCTGCGCCACGTAGCCGCTGTCGATGGTCCGTGCGAGCGATGTGCCGGGCAGCGCGCGATGCTCCTCCACGCCGAGCACGCCACCGGGCTTGAGCACGTCGTAGAAGGCGCGCAAGGTCTCGTCGAAATGGCCGTCGGCGATCCAGTTGTGGATGTTGCGGAAGGTCAGCACCGCGTCGGCGCCACCGGGCGGGTGGATGTCGGTGAAGCGGTCGGTGGGCAAAGTGCCGAGCACCACGCGGCCGTAGTTGGCGGGGTCGTCCGCGAGCTTCTTCGCGAAGGCCGCGCGGGCACGTTGCTGCTCGGGCGTGCCGTCGGCCGGCGCATGGGCCGCGTAGAGGCGGCCGCGAGCCTTGAGGAAGGGCGCGAGGATCTCGGTGTACCAGCCGCCGCCCGGCGCGATCTCGACCACCGACCATTCGGGCCGCAGGCCGAAGAAGGACAGCGTCTCGAGCGGGTGCCG
>NZ_JBZAYE010000456.1:0-6012 GCF_058244205.1 Variovorax sp. 20P10.2.4 | reverse complement strand
GGATCGCGCTCGGCGAGCAGCGGCAGCAGGCCAGGATTCGGTGTCACGCGGTGCCTTTTCCTCTCTCGTGTCGGTCCGCCGGGCCGGCGAGGCTCAGCGCGGGCCGCCGCCGGCGCTGCTGTCGGCCGACGAACTGCCGTAGAAGGCGCGCACCGCATCGACCATGCGGGTGCGCTCGAACTCGGGGTGCAGCCGGTAGCGCAGCAGGTGTTCGCCGACGAACAGCAGCGCCACGCTGGCGGGCGTCAGCACGTTGGCCAGCAGCGACCAGGCCGAGAACGACAGCGTGAGGTAGACCACGATCGACGACAGCACCACCAGCGCGAAATAGCCGGTCCAGATGCGCGTGAGCTGCGTGGTGTAGGCGCGCATCGCGCCGCGCAGCGGATGCACGCGCTGCGCGAACTGGGTGATCAGCGGCACGCTGTCGCCGCGCAGCGTGGAGCCGAACCAGCCGCAGAGCAAGGCATTGATGGCCACGTGCTGGAACACGTAGAGCCGGTTGGTGTCGCCCGCTTCGCCGCTGAGCACCAGCGCGAAGCCGGCCAGGCCCAGCGCGACCACCGCGGCGAAGCCCCAGCGGCCGAAACGGCTGGCGGCGAAGCCCATGGCGGCGAGCCACAACGGCCCCAGCAGCACGACCACCGCCCACGGCTCGGTGGCGTGGAACAGCATCATCCAGTGGGAAGCACCGGCATAGGCCACCCCCACCAGCAGCAGGAGCGCCAGGCGCCATCGTGACATGGGGTTCAGGCCGCGCGGTTCTGGGCGACGTGGGCCGCGAGCGTGCGCAACGACTGGAAGATCTGCTGGTTGCGCTCGTCGTCCGAACGCAGCTGGAAGCCATAGCGGCGCGAGACTTCGAGCGCGACCTCGAGGATGTCGATCGAATCGAGGCCGAGGCCTTCGCCGTACAGCGGTTCGGTCGGGACGATGTCGGCTGGCGCCACCTCGAGGTTGAGGGCGTTCACCAGCAGCACGGCCAATTCCTGCTCGATCGGCGACTGTTCGGCATCGCCATCGGCGGGAATGGGGGGCTGAGCAGTCGAAGACAAGAAAAACCTCCAGAAACTTTTGCCGCAAGGGCGCGTGGGCCGTGGATTATAGGAGGGCAGCTTGATTAGACTGGCCGCCTCGACACGACCCGGAACCGTCCATGGCCGACCCTCTTCTGATCGCCCGCCACGAGAGCGTGGAATGCGCCCTCCTCCCTGCCCTCGCCAACCGCCACGGCCTCATCACCGGCGCCACCGGCACCGGCAAGACGGTCACGCTGCAGACCATGGCCGAAAAGCTGTCGGCCATCGGCGTGCCCGTGTTCATGGCCGACGTCAAGGGCGACCTGACCGGGATCAGCCAGAAAGGCGCCATCGGCGAGAAGATGGCCGCCACGCTCAAGGAGCGCGGCATCGACCTGCCCGAGCCGCTGGGCTGCCCCGTCACGCTGTGGGACGTGTTCGGCGAGCAGGGCCACCCGGTGCGCGCCACCATCTCCGACATGGGCCCGCTGCTGCTGGGCCGCATGCTCGACGTGAACGAAACCCAGGCCGGCGTGCTGAACCTGGTGTTCAAGATCGCCGACGACAACGGCCTGCTGCTGCTCGACCTCAAGGACCTGCGCGCGATGCTGCAGTACGTGGGCGAGAACGCGAGCCAGTTCACCACCGAGTACGGCAAC
Organism: Variovorax sp. 20P10.2.4; assembly: GCF_058244205.1. NCBI lineage: Bacteria > Pseudomonadati > Pseudomonadota > Betaproteobacteria > Burkholderiales > Comamonadaceae > Variovorax > Variovorax sp. 20P10.2.4. The sequence goes on along the minus strand of NZ_JBZAYE010000456.1, from coordinate 4,334 downwards.
ATCAGCGCCGCCAGCGTGGGCGCGATCCAGCGCGGCCTGCTGCAGATCGAGACCCAGGGCGGCGACAAGTTCTTCGGCGAGCCCATGCTCAACATCGCCGACTTCATGCAGACCGAGGGCGGCCGCGGTGTGGTCAACATCCTCGCGGCCGACAAGCTCATGAACTCGCCGCGGCTGTACGCCACCTTCCTGCTGTGGATGCTGTCGGAGCTGTTCGAGCAGTTGCCCGAGATCGGCGACCCCGAGCAGCCCAAGCTGGCCTTCTTCTTCGACGAGGCCCACCTGCTGTTCAACGAGGCGCCCAAGGCGCTGGTCGAGCGCATCGAGCTGGTGGTGCGGCTGGTGCGCTCCAAGGGCGTGGGCGTGTATTTCGTGACCCAGAACCCGCTCGACATTCCCGACTCGGTGCTGGCTCAGCTCGGCAACCGCGTGCAGCATGCGCTGCGCGCCTTCACGCCGCGCGACCAGAAGGCGGTGAAGGCCACGGCCACCACGATGCGGCAGAAGCCCGGCCTCGACATCGAGAAGGCCATCACCGAGCTCGCGGTCGGCGAGGCGCTCGTGAGCTTCCTCGACGAGAAGGGCCGCCCGAGCGTGACCGAGCGCGTCTACGTGCTGCCGCCCGGCAGCCAGATCGGCCCGATCACGGCCGCGCAGCGCCAGGCGCTGCTGGCCAGCTCGCTGGTGGCGGGCGTCTACGAGAAGGCGGTCGACCGTGAATCGGCCTACGAGAAGCTCAAGGGCCGCGCCGAAACCGCGCCCGGGGCCCCCGCGGCGGGCAAGGCAGCGCCCGGCAAGCCGGCCGAGGAAGGCTCGGGCGCCGGCGGCATGCTCAACGACCTGCTGTTCGGCCACACCGGCCCGCGCGGCGCCAAGCACGACGGCCTGGTGCAGACCATGGCCAAGTCGGCGGTGCGCACCATGGGCACCTCGGTCGGCAAGGAGATCCTGCGCGGCGTACTCGGCGGCATCTTCGGCTCGAAGAAGCGCTGAGCCGCGGCGGCGACGGCACCTCCAATGTCCTCGGGCAAGACACCGACCAGGGACATCGCGGCGTTCTGGGAGCGCTGCATCTGGCCGCGCGTGCTCACCCAGTGCGAACGCGAGACCGCCTACAAGGCGCTCTACACGCGCGAGCACGGCCAGGGCGAATTCGTCTGCCAGCGCAACGAGATCGCCGACAGCTGGATCGGCGTGATCGAGGGCTTCCTGCGCGTGCAAGACACCTCGGCCGACGGCAAGCCCGTGATGTTCACGGGCGTGGCTGCGGGCGGCTGGATCGGCGAGGGCTCGCTGCTGAAGGTCGAGCAGCGCAAGTACGAGATCGCCGCCACCCGTCCCACCGTCACCCTGCACCTGCCGCGCGACACCTTCACCTGGCTGCTCGACAGGAGCGTGCCGTTCAACCACTTCATGCTGTCGCACCTGAACGAGCGGCTCAGCCAGTTCATCGCCACGGTCAAGTTCGACCGCCTGCTCGAGCCCACGGGCCGCGTCGCGCGCGGCATCGCGAGCCTGTTCCATCCGGTGCTCTATCCCAACACCGACGCCACCCTGCAGATCAGCCAGGAGGAGATCGGCTGGATGGTCGGCGTGTCGCGCCAGCGCGTGAACGTCGCGCTGCACGAGCTCGAGGCCGCGCAGCTCATCAAGACCGGCTACGGCTACATCAACGTGCTCGACCGGCAGCGCCTGTCGCGCTATCCGACCAACCAGCCGGGCTGAAACGCCCGCGCGTGGCGGGCGTCGCGGCGTGTCGGCCGTTCAGAGCGGCGTCGACACCGGCGCGGCCGGCAGGTCCTGCCCGCCCGGGCCGCCGCGGAAGGTGGTCGGCGTCCACGGCACCTGCCCGACGCCCGGCTTGCTCCAGTCGCACACGCCATCGGGGAAGGTCGCCTGCAGCCGCACCTGCTGGCCGCCCGTGAAGACCGCGCCGGCGTAGTCGGCCGATGCGAAGTCGATCGGCTTCAACTGGCACTTGAACACGTCTTCCGCGAGCGGTCCGCCCGACACGATGCGCACCGACTCGTAGGGCTTGACCGGGCAGGCGGCGCTGCCGAAGCCGATGTCGACCAGCTCGGCCGTGGTCATGCCCGCGGTCGCGATGCACTGGTCGACCGCGTCCGAGGGCTTGTTCTTCACGACCTTCTTCTCCTTCGTGTCGGCCGACCTGTCGGCCTCCATGGCGCTGAGCCAGCGGTCCATCATCAGGAAGGCCTGCCGGGTCAGCGCGACGCCGGTGCCGGCGTTGCTCGCCAGCACCACGTGGTTGTCGTGCCCGCCGTTGCCCGCGTCCAGGCGCGCGCGTTGCTGGTAAGTGCGCCAGGCCATGTGGATGTCGGCGCCGAGCTCGGGCCGCAGGTCGATGACCGGCACCTTCGCGAGGTTCTTCGCGTAGCTGACGAGCCCGCTGCGGTAGAGCGTGGTCATCGCGCTGGTCTGCATCCGGGCGCGCGCCGCGGGAATGACGGCCTTGTCGCCCGACCAGATCATGTCGGCGTCCCAGCTGCCGATGCCTTCGTTGAGCGCAACGAATTCCTCGGGCGTGATGGCGCCGGAGCGCAGGGCCTTGAGCCCGTACTGCACGCCCGCGTTGTCGTAGGGCAGGTTCGGCACCGTGTTGCCGTTGAGCTCGGTGGTGCCGAGGATCGCCGTCATCACGTCATGGATCGTGCAGCGCACGCCGTTGGGCCGCAGCGCCGGGTCGTACACCAGCGCCGCCGGAAAGCCGAGTCCGCAGTTGGTGGCCTGCACCGGGTTCTGCGGCGCGAGGAACGAATAGACCCATTGCGTGCAATACGCGGCCGTCGGATGGCCTTCGATGGCCGCGCGCGCCGCCGGCGACAGGCCGGCACCCGGGCCGGTGCCGTAGTAGCGCCAGAGGTTGCCGCAGTCGCGCGTCTCGATCCAGGTCGTCACCGCGTCGGGATAGCTGTAGCCGGTCTGCAGGCCGTCGAGCAGGCCGGGCATCACCGAGGCCGGCACGGTCTGCATCATCGAGCCGCCCGAGCCGCCGTCGGACATGGTGAAGCGGATCTCGCCATAGGTGTCGATGATGTGTTCCTTGACCATCATGATGTTCTCGGTCGCGAGGAACTCGTTGTTGTTGTCGTTGTGGTTGGTGAGCTGCGAATTGACCGTCATGAAGCCGGCGCGCAGCGCGTTGTCGTCGAACAGCGCCGTGCCCGGGTTCTGCTGGAAGCGGTTGCCCGAGGCCGAGGCGCCCATCTTCCAGAGCACCTTGCCGTTCCAGCCCTTCTGCGGCTCCCACGGCGTCCACGGCTTGGCGGGATCGAAGTACACCGCCACCTGGTATTCGCTGCGGCCCATCGTGCCCAGCTCCACGCGCAGCAGCGCCTTCACGGTGTCGCCGCGGTCGGTCGTGAAGTTCGCGATCTCGGCGTCCTTCGGGCGCTTGGCCGGGTCGTACTGCAGGAAGCAGGCGTAGGGACCGAAGGGCTGCTGGCCGCAGTCGGTGCCCTCCTTGGCCTTGGGCTGGTAGTAGTAGGTGTAGATGATGGGCGCGTTGCAGTCGGCGTCGACCGGGTCTGCGTCCAAGCCGCTCACCTGCGTGGTCGCGCTGGCCGACAGGCCGGTGCCGGGCACCGTCACGGTCGTGACCGAGCCGGCCTTCGTGGCGCAGATCCACGGCTGCACCGGCGTGCCCGCGAAGATGTTGCCGCCGCGGGCGAAGTTCTCGATCGCGAGCTTCGCGCCTGTCTTCGTCGATTTGAGCGTGGCGGTGAGCGTGTTGCTGCCCACGCGCAGCCCGGTCACGGTGCCGAGCACGCGGCCGTTGGCGCGCAGCGCGAAGGCGGAGGAGATGTCCTTGCCGTCGAGGTCCACCGCGAGGTCGAGCGCGCTCTTGCCCTCGGGCAGCACGATCTCGACGTAGGCATCGCCATCGCTGATCATGTCGGCGCGGTTCGACAGCGTCCTGATCTTGAGTTCGCCCGTCGCCGCCGGCGGTGGCGATTCCGGCTGCGAGCCGGAGGGCGGAAGAATCGGCAGTGCCACGCCGCCGCCACCGCTGCCGCCGCAGCTCGCGAGGGTGACGACCGCGCACAGGCCCAGGACCCGCAGTCCCGTTCTGAGGATGTCTCGCATCGATGTCTCCTGTTGTTGTGAGAGAAACGCGACGCGATTGCAATCCTTTCGCTCTTTTCGAACTGTTCAGCGAACGACATTTCGCCGCGGGACAGGGTTTGTCCCAGTGAGACGTACGAGCGCTCGCAGGCGCTGCCCGCGCCGGCCTCTACCAGCGCAGCAGCCGCGGCCCCAGCAAGGCGCCCACCAGCACCGGCACCGCGATCCCGCTCACGTACCAGACCGCG
>NZ_JBZAYE010000455.1:0-6031 GCF_058244205.1 Variovorax sp. 20P10.2.4 | reverse complement strand
CGCGCGCCGCTCGATGTTGGCGCGCACCGCCTCGACCTGGTTCGGGCTGCCGATCAGCGCCTGCTGCTCCACCGACTCGGCGATCAAGAGCTCGGCCGCGCTGTGTGCCAGCGAGGCATTGAGCAGCCGCTTGCCGGCGCGGATCGCATCGGGGCTCTTGCCAGCGATCTCGTGCGCCATCGCGAGCGCCTCGGCCAGCGGATCGGCCGAAAGGCGCGTGGCGAAACCGAGCTGCAGCGCCTCCTCGCCCGAGAACACGCGGCCGGTGTAGGTGAGCTCGCGCACCACGTCGCTGCGCGCCAGCTCGCGCATCAGCACCATGCCGCCCATGTCGGGCACCAGGCCCCACTTGATCTCCATCACCGACAGCCTGGTGTCGGGCGCGACGATGCGGATGTCCGCGCCCAGCGCCACCTGCAGGCCACCGCCGAAGGCCACGCCGTGCACCGCGGCGATCACCGGCACCGGCACCTCGCGCCACACCATCGCGACCTGCTGCGCGGCGTTGGCCAGGCCGTGCGTACGCGCCACCAGCCCGGCGCCGCCGGCCGACTGGCCCAGCACCTCGCCGGCCGCGCCCTGCTCCATGCGCTGGAACGAGGCCATGTCCAGCCCCGCGCAGAAGGCCTTGCCGCGCCCGGCGATCACCACCGCGCGCACCGTGGCGTCGGCGCGCAACGATTCGCCGGCGGCGATCAACGCATCGAACATCGCGGGGTCGAGCGCGTTCATCTTGTCGGCGCGGTCCAGCTGCAGTTCCACCACGCCGTCGGGGTGGCGGATCGTTTCGATGCGTTCGGTCATACGGTGTGTCTCCTGGGGTCGTGGGCAAAGTATCGCGCGCCGCGGTGCTCGGCGATGATGGCGGCTGTCGCCGACCCAACACCCGCACCGCCGTCCATGTCCCTCGACCGCCGCCGCTTCCTGCAATCGGGCACCGCCGCCGTGGTGGCGCTGCTGGCCCAGCATCCTGCCGGGGCCACCAAGCCCACGCTGTCCGGCGAAGCTGGCGGAGCGCTGGGCTTCACGGCCGTGCCGGCCTCGCTGCGCGACGCGGTCGTGGTGCCGCCCGAGTACGAATGGCAGCTGCTCTACCCCTGGGGCACGCCCACCGGCATCGCGGGCCAGCCGATGCCCGCCTTCGCGCCCGACGGCGGCAACAGCGCGGCCGACCAGGCGCTGCAGGCCGGCATGCACCACGACGGCATGCACTTCTTTCCGCTCGCCACGCCCGGGCGCGCGCTGCTCGTGATGAACCACGAGTACACCGACGAGCAGTTGCTGCATGCCGACGGCGCGAAGGAATGGAATGCGCAGAAGGTGCGCAAGTCGCTGCATGCGATGGGCGTGTCGGTGATCGAGATCGCGCGCACGCCCGAGGACGGCTGGCGCCAGGTGCTGCCCTCGCCCTATGCCCGCCGCGTGCATGGCAACACGCCGATGCGCATTGCCGGCCCGGCCGCGGGTTCGCCGCGCCTGCGCACCGCGCTCGATCCCACCGGCACCGAGGTGCTCGGCACCTTCGCCAACTGCGCGATGGGCGTCACGCCCTGGGGCACCTATCTCACCTGCGAGGAAAACTTCCACGGCTACTTCGGCGGTCCGAAGGAGGCGGCCAAGGAGGCCACGCCCGCGCAGCGCCGCTACGGCACGGTGGCGGGCTCGCAGTGGGTCGAGTACTGGCGCTTCGACGAACGCTTCGACCTAAGCCGCCATCCCAACGAGCCGCACCGCTTCGGCTGGGTGGTCGAGATCGACCCCTTCGATCCCGCCTCGAAGCCCGTCAAGCGCACCGCGCTGGGCCGCAAGCGCCAGGAGAGCGCGACCTGCACCGTGACCAGGGACGGCCGCGTGGCGGTCTACATGGGCGACGACGCGCGCTTCGAATACATCTACAAGTACCTGAGCACCGACCGCATCGCGCCCGCCGGCGAGGGCTCGCGTGCGGCCGCCAACGCGCGGCTGCTCGACGAGGGCACGCTCTACGTCGCGCGCTTCGACGCCGACGGCCGCGGCCGCTGGATCGAGCTGGTGCACGGCCGCCACGGGCTCGATACCGCGGCCGGCTTCGCCGACCAGGCCGAGGTGCTGGTCCATGCGCGGCTCGCGGCCGACGTGGTGGGCGGCACGAAGATGGACCGCCCCGAGTGGATCGCGATCAGCCCCGGTGGCGAGGTCTACGTCACGCTCACCAACAACAGCCAGCGCGGCGACCTCGGCAAGCCCGGCCCCGATGCCTCGAACCCGCGCGCCGACAACCTGTTCGGCGGCATCCTGCGCTGGCGCGAGGACGACGGCGACGCGGCGAGCGCGGGCTTCGCCTGGGAGCATTTCGTGCTCGCGGGCGACACCGCGCAGCCCGGCAGCGGCGCGCGCTACCCGAGCGCCGATGCCGACCTGTTCGGCAGCCCCGATGGCCTGCACTTCGACAGCGGCGGCCTGCTGTGGATCCAGACCGACATGAGCGGCCAGCTGATCGGCAAGCCGCCCTACACCGCCCTGGGCAACAACCAGATGCTGGTGGCCGACCCGGCCACGGGCCGCATCAAGCGTTTCCTGACCGGACCCAGCGGCTGCGAGATCACGGGCTGCGTGGTCGCACCCGACCGCCGCGCGCTGTTCGTCAACGTCCAGCATCCGGGCGAGTCGCGCGACGACGGCAGCGCCACGCACAACAGCGCCTGGCCCGACGGCACCGCACCGGGCAGCGCGCGGCCGCGCTCGGCCACGCTGGTGATCCGGCGGCGCGACGGCGGCATCGTCGGTACCTAGAGGAGACCACCCATGAGCATCCGCATCGTTCGACTCGGCACGCCGCGCAGCCCCGGCGAGGGCCTGCGCGTGGGCACCGTGCGGCGCCCGCCGCGCGGCGTGCCCAAGAGCGAATTCGCGTCGCAGGACTGGTACGACGTCTGGTACCCGAACCTCGCGCCCTCGACCGAAACCATGAAGCTGGGCCAGGCCGCGCAGACGCCGGCCGAGTGGAATGTGTTCATGCGCAAGTACAAGGCCGAGATGGCCGAGACCGACGCGAGCCGCAGCCTCGACCTGCTCGCGGCGCTTTCGCACCAGACCGCGCTGGCCGTGGGCTGCTACTGCGAGGACGAGTCGCGCTGCCACCGCTCGCTGCTGCGCGACCTGCTGGCCGAGCGCGGCGCCGACATCGCGGCCTGATCAGAGCTGCGGCAACGCCGCGAACACCGGCAGGTCCTCGGCGCGCGCGGCATGGGCCGCGAGCGCCGGGCAACGCGCGGGCGCCACCAGCTCGGGCAGCATCAGCTGCGTGAACGACCAGGCCACGGCCGCCGAGACGGCGTCCTGCGTCAGCGCCGCTTCTTCGACGGTCCACGGCGCCACCGCCACCTCGCGCTCGAGTTCGTCATAGGCCGCCAGCAGTTGCCCCAGCACCCGGTCCACCCAGGGCTGGTGCAGCTTCTCGGCCGGGCGCAGCTTGCGCTCGTAGACGATCTGCACCGTCTTCTCGCAGGCCGCGAGCGCGAGCCCCGTGAGACGCAGCGCGCGCAGCCGCGCCATCGCCTCGGCCGGCCACAGGCTGCGGCCGGCGAGGAACTCGGCGTGCTCGACGATCAGGGTCGAATCCATCAGCACCGCGCCGTCGTCGAGCACCAGCGTCGGTGCCTTGACCACCGGGTTGATCGCGCGGAACTGCTCGAAGGTGCTGAACACCGAGAGCGAGCGGTGTTCGAAGGGAATGCCCAGCAGCCGCAGCGAGACGGCGGTGCGGCGCACATAGGGTGAGTCGAGCATGCCGACGAGTTGCATCGAGGGTTCCTCCTTCTTGTCTTGAACGAAGCCACGACCTTAGCGGTGCCTGCGCGCGCGGGCCACGGGCATTCATCGAAAATCGGCGCTCCCGGCCGATGGACCATCGGCGAACCCTTCCGCTCATCGCGCATGGACATCGACAAGAAAGACCGCCTGATCCTCGAAGCCCTGCAGGCCGACGCGCGCCAGAGCCTCGCGGCGCTGGGCAAGCGCATCGGCCTGTCGCAGCCGGCCATGAGCGAGCGCGTGCGCAAGCTCGAGGACGCGGGCGTGATCGAGGGCTACGGCGCGCGCGTCAACCTGCGCGCGCTCGGCGTGGGGCTGCAGGCCATCATCCGCATCGACACCACGCATGCGGGCATCGCGCGCTACCTGAAGCTGTTCGAGCAGATGCCCGAGGTGCTGAGCGCCGACCGCGTGACCGGCGAGGACTGCTTCATCGTGCGCTGCGCGATCGCCGAGCCGGCCGACCTCGAGCGCGTGGTGGACGCGCTCGCGGTCGACGGCGCGGTCACCACCTCGCTGGTGCTGTCGAGCCCCGTGAACAAGCACGTCACCGTGCACGCGGCGAAGCCGCCGAGAAAGTAGCGCGCAGGCTCAGCGCTGCGTCTTGTCCTTCTGGTTCTGCGCCTCGATGCGCTCGCGCGCGGCCAGCCAGTCGCCATCGCTCCACTGGCGCAGCTCGTAGAAGTTGCCGCCGTTGGCCAGCGCGTTGGCGCCGTCCATCATGATGCTCTGGCCCGTGAGCCAGTCGCACTGGCCCGGCGACATCAGGAAGGCCGCGAGGTTCTGCAGCTCGCTCATGCGGCCGGTGCGCGCCATCGGGCTCATCGCGATGGTGCGCGCGCCGGGCTCCTCGCCGGGGTTCAGGCGCTTGCTCATGCCCTCGGTCGGAATCTCGCCCGGGCCCACGGCATTGAGCCGCACGCCGTAGCGCGCCCACTCCACCGCGAGCGACTTGGTCATCACCTCGATGCCGGCCTTGCTCATCGCCGAGGGCACCACGTAGGGGCTGCCGTTGTCGACCCAGGTCACGATGATGCTCATCACGCTGCGGAAGGCATCGCCGGCCTTCCACTGGCCCGACTTGGCCTCGGCCACCCAGCGCTTGCCCACGGCCTGCGTGACGTAGAAGCTGCCGTGGAAGACGATGTTCGCGATCGCGTCGAAGGCGCGCGGCGAGAGGCTCTCGGTCGGCGAGACGAAGTTGCCGGCCGCGTTGTTCACCAGGCCGGTGAGGCCGCCGCTCTGCCAGAGGCTCTCGACCATCTCGTCGACGCTCTGGGCGACGCGGATGTCGACGCCGAAGGTGTCGATGCGCCGTTCGGGAAACTGCTGGCGCCACTCGGCCGCGGTCTCCTCGCAGACCGACTGGCGCCGGCCGCAGATCGCGATGTCGGCGCCCAGGCCGAGGAAGCGCTCGGCCATCGCGCGGCCGAGCCCGGTGCCGCCGCCGGTCACGAGGATGCGCTGGCCGCTCATGAGGGAAGGTTGGAACATGCGTCGTCTCCTGGAGGTTTGCCTGACGGCGGCCATGCTACGCGTGGCGGGCGCCGCGCGCATCGGGGGCCGGGTCGCGGGCGCGACGCGGGGCTGGGGCGAGAATGGCGCCATGCCCGACGCCATCGACGCCCCCATCGACGCCTCCTCGCAGCCGCTCGCCGGCGTGCGCATCCTGAGCCTCGCGCTCAACCTGCCCGGCCCGGCCGCGCTGCTGCGCTGCCGTCGCATGGGCGCCGATTGCCTGAAGCTCGAACCGCCCGCAGGCGACCCGATGGCGCTCTACAACAAGCCTGCCTATGCCGCGCTGCACGAGGGCATCGCCATCGAGACGGCCGACCTCAAGAGCGAGGCCGGCCAGCGCACGCTGCACGAGGCGCTCGCGCGCACCGACGTGCTGCTGACCTCGTTCCGTCCCTCGGCGCTGGCCAAGCTCGGCCTGGACTGGAAGGCGCTGCATGCGCGCCATCCGGCGCTGTCGCAGGTGGCGATCGTCGGCGCCCACGGCGAGCGCGCCGAGGAGCCGGGCCACGACCTGACCTACCTCGCCGAGAGCGGCCTGGTCACCGGCACCGAGTTGCCGGCCACGCTGTTCGCCGACATGGGCGGCGCGCTGCTCGCGAGCGAGGCGGTGCTCAAGGCGCTGCTGCTGCGTTCGCGCGGCGCCACGGCCGGGGGCGTGTATCTCGAGGTCGCGCTCAATGTCTCGGCCGACTGGCTCGCGCTGCCGCGCACCTGGGGCCTG
>NZ_JBZAYE010000454.1:0-6033 GCF_058244205.1 Variovorax sp. 20P10.2.4 | reverse complement strand
CCGACGTGGTGGCGCGCGCGATCGCGATGGGGCTGTCGGAGTCGATGGGCCAGTCCTTCTTCGTCGACAACAAGCCCGGTGCCAGCACCTTGATCGGTTCGGAGCTGGTGGCCAAGGCGGCGCCCGACGGCTACACGCTGCTGGTCGCGAGCGTGCCGCATGCCACCAACCCGTGGATGATGAAGAGCATGCCCTTCGACACCGCGAAGGCCTTCGCGCCGATCGGCCTCGCGGTGCAGTCGCCGTTCATCATGGTGGCCTCGTCCACCTCGTCGATCCAGTCCTTCGACGATGCGCTCGCGGCGGCGCGCTCCAAGCGCCTGTCCTTCGCCTCCACCGGCAGCGGCACGGCCGACCACCTGTCGATGGAACTGCTGGCGCTGCAGTCGGGCGTGACGATGACGCACGTGCCCTACAAGGGCACCGGTCCCGCGCTGGCCGACCTGATGGGCGGCCACGTCGACCTGATGTTCGCGAACGTGGTCGCGGCCGCGCCGCTCGTGAAGTCGGGCAAGCTGCGCGCGCTGGCCGCGTCGACCGCGCGGCGCTCGCCCTCGCTGCCCAAGGTGCGCACCGTCGCCGAAGCCACGGGCAAGCCCTTCGACGTCAGCGCCTGGACCGGCGTGCTCGCGCCCGCGGGCACCGACGCGGCCATCGTTGAACGCCTGAGCGCCGAGGTGCGCAAGGCCCTGCAGACGCGCGCCACGCGCGAGGCGCTGACGGTGAACGGCGCCGAGCCGGTGGGCAGCACGCCGGCGGAGTTCCAGGCCTTCATCGCGCGCGAGATGAAGACCTGGGGCGAGATCATCGCCAAGGCCGGCATCACGCCGAGCTGAACCGAACCGGAGAGCGGCATGCCCTACGTCATCCTCGCGCTCGACCAGCCCGACGCGCAGGCACTGCGCGAAACGCTCAAGCCGGCGCACCTCGACTACCTGAGCGAGCGGCAGCAGCGCATGCTGGCCGGCGGCGCGGTGCTCGACGAGGACGGCCGCGCGATCGGCGCGCTGATCATCGTGGACGCCGACGACCGCGCGGACGCGGAACGCTTCATCTGCGACGACCCCTTCGCGCAGGGCGGCCTGTTCGCCTCGGTACGCGTCATGCCCTGGCGGCAGGCCTTCTTCGATCGGCGACGCACGAAGTGAGCGGTCCCGCCGCGGCGGGCGCGGCAACGCAGATTCATCCGGCGCGCTCGTAGAAGGCCAGGTTCGCGCGCCGCAACTCGAACTTCTGGATCTTCCCTGTCGACGTCGTGGGCAGCGCCGGCACGAAGACGATGTCCTTGGGCACTTCGAAACCGCCGAGCTGTTCCTTGCAATGCGCGATCACCTCGTCCGGCGTCGCCGCCATGCCCGGCCTGAGCACGATGAAGGCGGTGATCGCCTCGCCCCAGCGGTCGTGCGGCAGTCCGACCACCGCGGCGTTGAACACCGCGGGGTGGCGCAGCAGCACCTCCTCGACCTTGATCGACGGCACGTTCTCGCCGCCCGACTTGATCATGTCCTTCAGGCGGTCCATGAACAGCAGCTGCCCGTCCTCGTCGAACATGCCCAGGTCGCCCGAGTGGTGCCACCCGTGGCGCCAGGCATGCGCCGTCGCCTCCGGGTCCTTGTAGTAGCCGAGCATCACGCTCGGGCCGCGGAACACGATCTCGCCGACCTCGCCGCGCGCCAGCAAGCGGCCGTCGTCGCCCATGACCGCGACCTCGTTGGCGGTGGTGGCGACACCCCAGTAGGCGCCGAAACGCCGGCGCTGCTCGTGCGCCTCGAAGACGGTGGCGGGCGCGATGACCTCGGTCTGGCCGCCGGGCTGCATGAGGTTCGGGCAGAACTCGTCGAGCATCCGGAGCACCAGTGCCTTCGACATCGGCGCCATCGCGTAGATGCACAGGCGCAGGCTGCCCAGGTCGCGCCGGGGCTTGTCGGGGTGCGAGAGCATGGCCGCGTACATCATCGGCAACGCGGCGATCACCGTGACCTTGTGGCGCTCGATCGCCTCGAGCATGGCCGCCGGATCGAAGCCGCGCTGCACCAGCATCGTGCCGCCCACGGTCAGCAAGGTCATCATCACCGTGTACTGCCCGATGTGGAACAGCGGCAGCATGCCGCTCCAGACGTCGCCGGTGGTGCTGCTGTGCCACGCGATCGCGCTCGAGGTCAGCGCGGCGTACACCGAGGCATGCGAGTGCATCACGCCCTTCTGCCTGCCGGTCGTGCCGCTGGTGTACATGATCAGCGCCAGCTGCTCGCTCTCGATCTCCACCTCGGGCAAGGTCACCGGCCCGCTGGCGATCGTCTGGTTCACCGTCGAAACGTCCGCAGCCGGAACGTGGTCTGCCGGGCACACGAGGATGGGAACGATGCCCCTGGACTCGACGAGCGCGCGCAGCTCCGGCCTGGCGTAGAAAGCGGCGTCGATCACCAGCGACCGCACTTCCGCATGATCGAGGATGTAGCCGATGGCCTCCGGCGCCAGCGCGGTGTTGATCGGCACCCAGACGCGCCCCGCCTTGTGGATGCCAAGGATGGCGCAGATCGTCTCGATGGAGTTGCCGCACAGCATGCCGACGGCGCCGGCCTGGCCCGCATCCTGGCCCAGGAGGTGATGGGCGAACCGGTTGGCAGCCTCGTCGAGCGCCCGGTACGACACGCGCGTGTCGCCGTCGATCAGCGCGGTGCGCTCGCCGAAGCGGCGCGCCGAGCGGTGCAGCACGTCCCCCAGCGCAATCCGCCGGATGCGCCGTTGCAGCGCGTCGAGTGAAGTTTCCATGGCTTGTCTCCTTGTGCGGGAAGGCTACCGCGCCGGCGGCGCGCGGTCTTGCGTCGACTCGTCGAGCCGTTCGCTCCCGCTCGGCGGACCGCCCTACAGCGCGAGGGCTGCGTCCCCCGCCGACTCCAGCGCGGGCTTGACGCTTTCGAGGGCGCCGCCGCCGTCGCAGGGAATCAATGCACCGGAGATGTAGCCGGCGAATGGCGATGCCAGGAACAGGGCCAGGTTGGCGATGTCGTCGAGGCTGCCGAAGCGTTTGAGCGGCACCGCATCGAGGGCCCGCTCGCGCTCCGACGGTGCGGGCGCCATCAGCTTGCGAAAGCCCTCGGTCCCATCGATCGGGCCGGGCGAGATCGAGTTGATGCGGATGCCCTCCCCGCCCCACTCCAGCGCCAGCACCCGCGTGAGCTGGTCGATGCCGGCCTTTGCCGCGCAGGCATGCGCCTGGTAGCGCATCGGAACGAAGGACTGCGGCGCCGTGATGTTGATGACGGACGCACCCGGTTTCCTCAGGTGCGCATAGGCCTGGCGCAAGACATGGAAACTACCGACCAGGTCGATGTCGACCACCACCTTGAATCCGTTGGACGACATGTCCTTGGCCTCGCAGAGAAAATTGCCCGCGGCTCCCGACACCAGTGCGTCGATGGGGCCGAAGCGGTCGACCGACGCCTGCAGCGCGCGGCCCACGGCATCGAAGTCGCGCACGTCCGCGCTCACGCCATGCACCTGGCCGCCGTGGCGGCGCAGTTCGGCCGTCGCGGCTTCGACGTTCTCGGGCTTGCGGCTCGCCACGGTGAGCTTGGCACCCTGCCGCGCGAAGGCCTGCGCGATGCCGAAATTGATGCCCGTGGTGCCGCCGAAGACGACCACGTGCTGTCCGCTGAAATCGAAATCCACCTGCATTGAAATGTCTCCTGCGTCGCGCTAAGCCACGCGCCCGTGCACGTCGATCTTGCGGCCGACCGCGAAGATCGACTTCGGCGTCAGCCCGTAGACCTGCCGCACCGAGTGGCTGAAATGGGTCGAGTCCGGATAGCCAGCGTCGAGCGCGATCTGCGCGAGGTTCGCGTCCTGCGTCACGTAGTAGAGAACGCTGCGCGCCCGCTGCCAGGTTCGAAAGCTGCGAAACGGCGTGCCTGCCTCGGTCTTGAAAAGATGCAGGAAGCGCGACACCGAGAGGTGCGAGGCCTCGGCGCAGTCCTGTGCCGAGGTGTGGCTGTTCGGGTCGTCCTTGATCTTCGCCAGCACCGCGCGGATGCGCCGGTCGATGACACGCGGCTCCAGCGCCTGGCCGAAAAAGCATTGGTCGAAATCGGCCGTCTGCAGCGTCTGCTGGGCCGTTCCGCTCTGAAAGCGCTCGAGCGCGCCGCGCAACGCACTCGCCGTTTCAGGCGCCTGCACCGCCCCACGCCCATTGGCAATGAACGCGGGCAGCTTGTCGACCGCCACGCTGTCGGCTTCGATCAGGATGTCGCAGATCATGCGGTCGCCCGACACCAGCGAGTGCGAGACATAGGGCGGCACCACCGAGAGTTCCGCTTCCTGCCAGGGCCCGCCCTCGATGGAGATGCGGTGCGTCTTGCTCAGCGACACATAGATGGAATAGGCGCCCAGCTCCCGCACCATCGGTTCGCCGACCAGGCCCACGTACAGGACCCGGTCGACGTTCAGCCACATCATCGAATCCGGCCAGGCCGGCCCCGCCGCGGGGCCCCGCGCGGGTTCTGGATGAGGGGGCATGAGCGTCTCCTTGCTTGGCTTGACCGACGACGCCCCGCCAGGACCTGCCATTGCGGCATGCCCCGTGGGACGTCTGCGCCGATTCTGACGGCGGTGTACGGCGGTCGTCCATAGCATTTCCGATAGCTCGCTCGAGTAGCCCGGCGCGCTCAGCGCCCCGTCCATGCCGGCCTGCGCTTCTCATTGAAGGACGCCAGCCCTTCCCGGGCGTCCTCCGTCATGGCCATCAGCGCGATCTGGCCCTCGGTGTAGGCGATGCTCTGGTCGAAGGACATCGCGTCCATGGCCCGCATCGCGTACTTGCCGCGGCGGATGGCGGTCGGCGACTTGCCGGCCAGCCGGTCGATCAGCCATTGCGTCCTGGCATCCAGCTCGGCGGCCGGCACCACGTAGTTCAGCAGGCCGTTGTCCAGGGCCTCCGCGGCGTCGAAGGGCTCGCCCGTGATGCACCATTCGCGCACCTTGCGGCGCGGCGCGACACCGTTGAGCACGCTCAGCACCTGCATCGGGAAGAGGCCGATCTTCACCTCGGGCAGGCCGAACTGCACGTGGTCCGCCGCGATCGCCATGTCGGTCATGCACAGCAGGCCGAATCCGCCGGCCATGCACACGCCGTTGACCCGCGCGATGCTGGGCAGGGTGGCGTTCTGCGCGTCGCGCAGCAGGTCGGCATATTCCACGTTGGGCCGGGAATGGTCGAAGCTGAATGCCGCGCCAGGCTGGAGATCGCCGCCGGCGCAGAAGGCCTTGTCGCCCGCGGCGGTCAGCACGATCACGCGCACCTCCGGATCGGCGTGCGCCTGCCGGTAGCCCTCGCGGATGCCGGCCACCACCTCCTTGCTGATGGCATTGCGCTTGTCGGGGCGGTTGATGGTGATCCAGAACGCGCGCTCGCGTTTCTCGAGCAGGACCGCCGGCGCGGTGCCGACGGGGGTGGTCGTGTCTCTCATGGTTTTTTCCTCGGGGGTGGTTGTGGGTTCAGCGCGCGGCGGCCGGGCCGCCCTCCACGGGTGCGGCGGCGACGATCTCGGCCACCACGCGGCTCGCGGCCACCTGCTCGCCCACCGCCACATGCAGCGCGGCGAGCGTTCCGGCCACGGAGGCCACGTGCACGTGTTCCATCTTCATGGCCTCGAGCGTGACGATGGGTTGACCGGCCTGTACCGTGTCGCCGACGGCCGCGAGCACCGCGACCACGCGCCCGTTCATGGAGGCACGCAGCTTGCCGTCGCCGCCCGCCTCGCCCTGGCGGGCCGATGCGGCCCGGGTCTTGTCCTCGATGCGCAGGGCCCGGCCGCGGTAGTGCAGCAGCAGCAGCGCTCCGTCGCGATGGAAGGCCGCGCTCTCGGTCACGCCGTTGCACAGGAAGCGCACCGAGGCCTCGTCCACCTGCGCGATCTCGATGGCGAAGTCCCGCGCGTCGCCGAGGCCGACCTGGAAGCGCTGCCGCGTGCCCAGCACGACGCTGGCGTTCCAGCTGTCGCCGCCGAGCTCGAAGCGCTGCGAGATCGGCAAGCC
>NZ_JBZAYE010000453.1:0-6035 GCF_058244205.1 Variovorax sp. 20P10.2.4 | reverse complement strand
AGGAAGCGCACGCGCTCGTCGAGCAGCTTCTCGAAGGACTGCGGCAGGTTCAGCGTGACGACGCTGCCACGGTCGCCCATCAGCGTCTGGCGCCATTGCGGATCGGCGGCCGTGAGCCGGCCGGCCGCGAAGGCGCGCTTGTTGGCGGCCACGGCCACGCCGTTGAGCTCGATCGCGCGCATCAGCGCCGCCAGGCTCACCGGCACGCCGCCCTGCTGCCAGGCATGGCCGAGCATCAGCATGTTGGCGCCGATGGCGTCGCCCAGCAGCGCCTTGGCGGTGGCGTTCGCATCGATGCGCTCGACTTGCGCGGCACCCGCGGCGGCCTCGATCTTGGCGAGCAGCGCGTCCTCGCGGTAGGGCAGGTCGGGCTGGCGCGTGAACTCGGCCAGGGTCTGCAGGTGGGTGTTGACCACCACACGCGTGCGGCCCTCGCCGATCACGCCCAGCACGTCGGGCAGCACGCCCACCACCAGGTCGGCGGCGATCAGGGTGCGCGCGGTGCCCGGCAGCAGGCGCACCGCGTGCAGCGTATCGGGCGTGTCGGCCAGGCGCACGTGGCTCACGACCGAGCCGCCCTTCTGCGCGAGCGCGGTGAAGTCGAGCACCGAGATGCCCTTGCCCTCGAGGTGCGCGGCCATCGCGATCAGCGCGCCGAGCGTGATCACGCCGGTGCCGCCGACGCCCGCGATCATCAGGTCGAAGGGCTGCGCGAGCGAAGGCAGCGCGGGCAGCGGCAGCGCGGCCGCGAGCGCCTCGGGGTCCTGCGCAGGCGCGGCCGCCGTGCCCTTGCGCAGGCTGCCGCCGAGCACGCTCACGAAGCTGGGGCAGAAGCCCTCGGCGCACGAGAAGTCCTTGTTGCAGCTCGACTGGTCGATCTGGCGCTTGCGGCCGAACGAGGTCTCGAGCGGCGCGACCGACAGGCAGTTCGACTGCGTGCCGCAGTCGCCGCAGCCTTCGCAGACCTCGGGATTGATGAGCACGCGCCGCGCCGGATCGGGATAGCTCTTGCGCTTGCGGCGGCGGCGCTTCTCGGCCGCGCAGGTCTGGTCGTAGACCAGCACCGTGACGCCCGCGATCTCGCGCAGCTCGCGCTGCACCATGTCGAGCTCGCGCCGGTGCCGCACCTGCACGCCCGCGGCCAGCGTCACGCCGTGGTAGCGCTGCGGCTCGTCGGTCACCACCACCACCTTGCGCGCGCCCTCGCTCGCGACCTGGGTGCAGATCTGCGGCACGCTGGTCTGGCCGTCGACGGGCTGGCCGCCGGTCATCGCCACCGCGTCGTTGAACAGGATCTTGTAGGTGATGTTGGCGCCGCCCGCCACCGCCTGCCGGATCGCGAGGTAGCCCGAGTGGAAGTAGGTGCCCTCGCCCATGTTCTGGAACACGTGCGGCACGCGCGTGAAGGCGCCGCGCCCGAGCCAGTCGGTGCCCTCGCCGCCCATCTGCGTGAGGCCGCCGGTGCCGCGGTCCATCCAGCTCGCCATGTAGTGGCAGCCCACGCCGGCCTGCGCCTGGCTGCCCTCGGGCACCTTGGTCGAGCTGTTGTGCGGGCAGCCCGAGCAGAAGTACGGCAGCCGCCGCATGCCATCGGCCTCGTTCGACAGCGCCGCGCGCGCGGCGAAGCGCGCGCTGTCGATGCGCGCGACCAATGGATGCTCGACGGCGCGCAGCCACGTCAGCAGCGCGGCGGCGATGCTCGCGGGCGAGAGCTGGCCGGTCCAGGCCAGCAGCGGATGGCCCTCGAGGTCCTGCTTGCCGCAGACCGTGGGCCGGCGCGCGCGGTTGAACACCCGGTCCTTGAGCTGCTGCTCGACCACCGAGGCCTTCTCCTCGATCACCAGCACATGCGACAGCCCTTCGCAGAAACGGTCGGCGCCCTCGGCATCGAGCGGGAACACCAGGCCCGGCTTGTAGAGCCGCAGGCCGAGCGCCTGCAGGTCGTCGGCGCCGAGGCCGCAGCGCTGCAGCACCTCCATCAGGTCGTGGAAGGACTTGCCGACCGCCACGATGCCGGCCGTG
The DNA here is from genome assembly GCF_058244205.1 of Variovorax sp. 20P10.2.4. NCBI lineage: Bacteria > Pseudomonadati > Pseudomonadota > Betaproteobacteria > Burkholderiales > Comamonadaceae > Variovorax > Variovorax sp. 20P10.2.4. The sequence continues at coordinate 4,013 of NZ_JBZAYE010000453.1, read as the reverse complement.
GCCCCGGGCGCCGGCACCACCAGGCGATCGAGCGGATTGCCGCGCGCGAAGGCGCTGAAGGCCTCGAGCTTGGCGGCCAGCCGCAGCTCGACGGCCGGCGTGAGGAAGTCGCTGGTGCGGTATTCGAGCGCGGAGGTGTCGGGCAACCCGGACGCTTCGGGCAATGCGAGCGCCGCGCCCGAGGAGGCCTCGACCGAACGCGCGCTCTCGACCGTCTCCGAGATCGCCTTGAACGCGACCCAGGTGCTGGCATGGCGCGAGGCGGCCCAGCCCCAGAGGCCGAAGGCTTCGTACTCGTCGACCGAGGCCGGATGCACGATCGGGATGCCCCAGCCCATCAGCGACAGGTCGCTGGCATTGGGAATCGACGAGGACGTGGCCGCATGGTCGTCGCCCACCACCATCAGCACGCCGCCGCGGCGCGAGGTGCCGGCCGCGTTGCCGTGGCGGATCGCATCGCCCGCGCGGTCCACGCCCGGCCCCTTGCCGTACCACATGGCGAACACGCCATCGACCTCGCGCTCGGGGTCCAGGCCGACCTGCTGCGTGCCCATCACTGCGGTAGCGGCCAGGTCCTCGTTGATGGCCGGCAGGAAGCGGATGCCGTGCTCGGCCAGGTCCGACTTGGCGCGCCACAGCTCGGTGTCGACGCCCGCGAGCGGCGAGCCGCGGTAGCCGCTCACGTAGCCCGCGGTGTTCCAGCCGCGGGCCTTGTCCTCCTGCTGCTGGCGGAACAGCAATCGCACCAGCGCCTGGGTGCCGGTGAGGAACACGCGGCCTTCGCGCGCGGTGCGGTTGTCTTCGAGCCGGTAGCCTGTCTCCAGCGCGGGCGCTGCTTCTTCTGTCTGCATGGTGTGGATCCGTCCATCGGGGGGAAGATCAAATATTAATCCGTCTGGACAGCATATATAATTGCGATCCATGCGGCGTTGGTGACAACCCGGCATGTTTCATTCCGGAGAACGCCGCCATGGGAAAGACCGATTCGACGCCGCTGTCCGACGCGCCCACGCGCCGCATCCTCGACCTGCTGCAGGCCGACGGCCGCATGACGGTGCAGGCACTGGCCGACGAGGTGGGCCTGTCCTCGGCGCCCTGCTGGCGCCGGCTGCGCGAACTCGAGGACAGCGGCATCATCCGCCGCTTCGTCGCGCTGGTCGACCGCAACAAGGTCGGCCTGCACGGCTGCATGTTCACGCAGATCAGCCTCGAGCGGCATTCGGAAACGGTGGTGGCGGCCTTCGAGCGCGCGGTGCAGGCCACGCCCGAGATCCTCGAGTGCTGGGTCACCACCGGCGACGGCGACTACATCCTCAAGATCGTGGTGCCCGACGCATTGGCCTTCGACCGCTTCCTGCACCGGTTCATGCTGAAGCTCGAGGGCATCCGGCAGATCAAGACCTCGGTGGCGCTGCGCGAGGTGAAGAACGACACCCGGCTCGACCTGACGCGGGTGCCGCTCTAGGAGAAAAGATTCAAACGCTGCGTTGCCGCAGCACCTTGCCCGGATTCATGACCCCGCGCGGATCGAGCGCCTGCTTGATCGCCGCCATCACGCGCATCGAGGCGCCGCGCTCGAGCTCGAGGAAGTCGAGCTTGCCGTAGCCGATGCCGTGCTCGCCGGTGCAGGTGCCGCCCATCGCGATGGCGCGGCGCATCAGCCGCGCGTTGAGCGTCTCGGCGCGCGCCATCTCGTCGCCATCGGCGGGATCGACCACCACGCACAGGTGGAAGTTGCCGTCGCCCACGTGGCCGCACATGGGCGCGGTGAGCCCGAGCTCCTCGACGTCGGCGCGCGCCGCCAGCACCGCCTCGCTCAGGCGCGAGATCGGCACGCAGGCATCGGTGGGCATGCCCTGGCAGCCGGGACGCAGCGCGAGCGCGGCCCACCACACGTCGTGGCGCGCCTGCCAGAGCCGGCTGCGCTCCTCGGGCGTGTCGGCCCAGGCGAAGCCCACGCCGCCATGCTCGGCCGCGAGTTCCTCGGCCACGCGCACCTGCTGCGCCACGCTCTCGGGCGCGCCGTGGAACTCGAGGAACAGCGTGGGCATGACCGGCAGTCCGAGCTTCGCGTAGCGGTTGCAGGCCTCGACCTGCTGCGCGTCGAGGAACTCGATGCGGCCCACCGGCACGCCGGTCTGCATGATCGCGGTGACCGCCTCGATGGCCTCGCGCAGGTCGGGAAAGCCGCAGCGCGCGGCCGCGATCCGTTCGGGCAACGGATGCAGCCTGAGGCCCACCTCGGTGACGATGCCCAGCGTGCCCTCGGCGCCGGTGAACAGGTGCGTGAGGTCGTAGCCCGCGGCCGACTTGCGCGCGCGCCCGCCGGTGCGCACCACCTCGCCGTCGGGCAGCACCACCTCGAGCGACATCACGCTCTCGCGCATGGTGCCGTAGCGCACGGCGTTGGTGCCCGAGGCGCGCGTCGACACCATGCCGCCGATCGAGGCATCGGCGCCGGGATCGATCGGGAAATGCAGGCCGCTGCCGTGCAGCGCCGCGTTGAGCTGCTTGCGCGTCACGCCGGCCTGCACGCGGCAATCGAAGTCGGCCTCGTGGATCTCGAGCACGGCATTCATGCGCGAGAGGTCGATGCAGATGCCGCCATGCAGCGCCGCGACGCCGCCTTCGCACGAGGTGCCGGTGCCGAACGGGATCATAGGCACCGAAGCCGCGTGGCACAGCCGCGCGACCGCGGCCACCTCCTCGGTCGACTCCGCGAACACCACCGCGTCGGGCGCATGCAGCGGATGGAAGGACACGTCCTTGCCGTGCTGGTCGCGCACCGCCTGGCCGGTCGCGCAGCGCTCGCCGAAGCGTTCGCGCAGCTGGTGGATCACGGCGGCGACGGGGCGCTCGCGCGACGCGAGGGATTCTTCGTTCATCGGGGTCTCCTTCTTCAGGCCGCCAGCTTCTCGGGCGGCATCGATTCGATAGCGGCCGAGGGCGCCGCGGCCCGCCCCAGGTAGCTGTCGGCGACCCGCGCGTCGCGCGCGACCTCGGCGGCCGGCCCCTGCAGGCTCACGCGGCCCATCTCGAGCACGTAGGCATGGTCGGCCACCTCGAAAGCGGCGCGCGCGTTCTGCTCCACCAGCAGGATCGCCACGCCCTGCGCCTGCAGCCGCCGCACGGTGGCGAAGATGTCGCGCACCACCAGCGGCGCGAGCCCCAGGCTAGGCTCGTCGAGCAGCAGGATGCGCGGGCGCGCCATCAGCGCGCGCCCCAGCGCGAGCATCTGCCGCTCGCCGCCCGAGAGCGTGTGCGCGAGCTGCGCATGCCGCTCGCTCAGGCGCGGGAACAGCGCATACACGCGGTCCATCTCGGCGGCAATCGCGCGCCGGCCCGCGCGGCGCCAGCAGAAGGCGCCGAGCTCGAGGTTGTCGGCCACGCTCATGGTGCCGAACAGGTCGCGCTGCTCGGGCACCAGCGCCAGGCCCATGGCCACGCGGCGCTCGGGCGAGACGAAGCGCAGGTCGGTGCCGTCGAGCCGCACCTCGCCGCTCATCGGCAGCCGGCCCATGAGCGCGGCCAGCAGCGTGGACTTGCCGGCGCCGTTGGGACCGACCACGGTGACGATGCCCGAGGGCGGCACCGACACGTCGACCTCGTGCAGCGCCGGGATGCGGCCATGGAACGCGCACAGGGCGCGGGCTTCCAGCGTCATGCCGCGCTCCCCAGGTAGGCCTGCTGCACGCGCGGGTCGTCGCGCACCGCCTGCGCCTCGCCCTCGGCGATCTTCTGGCCGAACTGCATCACGACCAGGCGGTCGGCGATGTCCATGATGAACTCCATGTCGTGGTCCACGATGAGCACGGTCACGCCCTCGCCGCGCAGCTGCTTGAGCAGCGCGGCCAGGGTCTTCTTCTCCTGATGCCGCAGGCCCGCCGCGGGCTCGTCGAGCAGCAGCAGCTGCGGGCGGGCGCACAGGGCGCGCGCGATCTCCAGGATGCGTTGCTTGCCCAGCGGCAGGCTGGCCGCGGGCGCGTTGGCGAGGTCCTCGAGGCCGCAGCGCC
>NZ_JBZAYE010000452.1:0-6054 GCF_058244205.1 Variovorax sp. 20P10.2.4 | reverse complement strand
TGCACGTCCCGCGCCCGCCGCGCCCAGTGCAACGCGGCCTCGTAGGCCTCGCGCAACTGCTGGAACTGCAGCGGCTGCGCCGCCTGGTCGATCTGCTTGAGCTGCACCGCATAGGCGCGCCGCACGGCGCGCTCGTCGGCATCGGCGCGCAGGCCGAGCTCGAGCAGGAAGCCGGGGACCTCGGTCATGGTCGTCGCCCCGCTTCAATCGGCCAGCGGGCCGTCGCGCTCGATCTGCTCCAACTGCTCCTGGAACTGGCGCTGCATCGCCGCGATCTGCCGCTTGTCCTGCAGCGCCAGCACGCGTTCGAATTCGGCGATGCGGATGCCCAGCCACTCGCGCACGTCGCCGCGCAGCTGCTGGTAGATGCGTTCGGCGCGCGCCAGCAGGGTGCGGTTCTCGATGCGGTCGCGCGGATGGATCTTGAGCGCGCTCAGCGCCGCCAGCCGCTCCTTGATCTCGGCCTCGCTCAGCAGGCCCGGATTGCCCTCGATCAGCAGGCTGAAGGTCTCCTGCGTCTTCTGCACCGTGGCCTCGACCTGCAGCAGGCCGTTGACGTCGTAGGTGAAGCGCACCTCGACCGCGGCATCGCCCGGGGATGCTCCCGCGCCCAGGCTCGCCAGCGGCACGTGCAGGGTGCCCAGGTGCACGTTGTCGCGCACCATGCGCGACTCGCCCTGGAACACGTGCAGGTCGACCGAGGTCTGGCTGCCCGAGTTGGGCACGTAGCTCTTCGAGCGGCTCACGGGCACCGTGCTGTTGCGCTCGATGATCGGGTCGAAGTGGCCGTGCGTCACCGTGGTGTCGCTGAGCCAGCGGCTGACCGCCACGCCCAGCGAGTAGGGCGCCACGTCGGTCATCACCACTTCCTTGAGCGCCGCGTCGCGCGCCTTCAGGCCGGCCTGCACCGCCGCGCCGAGTGCCACCACCTCGTCGGGGTTGAAGTCGATCGAGGGGAAGCGGCCGAACATGGTGGTGGCCAGGCGCCGCACCACCGGCATGCGGGTGGCGCCACCGGCCAGCACCACCGCGTCGAGCTCGCCGGCGCGCAGGTTGGCGTCGCGCAGCGCGCGCTCGACGGGCGCGCGCAGTCGCTTGAGCAACGTGGCACAGGCCTGCTCGAGCGTGCCTTCGTCGAGCGCCAGCCGATGCTGCGCCGCCTCGTGCGCGACCACGATCTCGGCCGTCGGCTGGGTGCTCAGCGCGCGCTTGGCGGCCTCGGTCTGCGCGGCCAGGCGCTGCATGAAGTGGGCGTCGGTGCGCAGGCTGGCCGGCAGCTTGTTGCGCTCGAAGAAGAGCGCGATCAGCGCTTCGACGAAGTCCTCGCCGCCCAGGAAGTTGTCGCCCGCCGAGGCGCGCACCTCCATCACGCCCTCGAACATCTCGAGGATCGACACGTCGAAGGTGCCGCCGCCCAGGTCGAACACCAGGAAGCGGGTTTCCGCGCGCATGTCGTGCATGCCGTAGGCCAGCGCGGCGGCCGTCGGCTCGTTGAGCAGCCGCTCGACCTTCAGGCCCGCGAGCTCGCCCGCGGCGCGCGTGGCCTTGCGCTGGGCATCGGAGAAGTAGGCCGGCACGGTGATCACCGCCTCGGTGACCGGCTCGCCGAGCATCGCCTCGGCATCGGCCTTGAGCGAGCGCAGCACCAGCGCCGACAGTTCCTCGGGCCGGAACTCGCGCTTGCCCAGCCGCATCGTCTTGTTGCTGCCCATGTAGCGCTTGAACACCGCGGCCGTGCGCTCGGGATGCGTCTGCAGCCGCTCGCGCGCCGCCTTGCCGACCAGCACCGAATCGTCCTCGTCGATGCTGACGCAAGAGGGCGTCAGGTACTCGCCGAGCCCGTTGGGCACCAGCACGGAAGCGCCATCCCGCCACACCGCCGCCAGGCTGTTGGTGGTGCCCAGGTCAATTCCAACGATCATTCTTCTCGCCCCTTCGCGGGTCCCTCTTTTGTTGCCCTCCATCGTATGCGAAGGGCGTGTGGGCCGGGTGTCTGCGAAGGGGCACGGGCCGCGCGGGCGGCCCGCCGGGGGCTATTTCTTCTTGCCGCCCTTGGCCGCCTTCTGCGGCTTGACCACCACCGCCGACACCGCCGGATCGCTGCTGCGCCTGGCCTTGCCCGACTGCTTCTCGAAGCGCGCGAAGTACTCCGAGGCCAGCTTGCGCAGCGAGCGCCCGATGTTGGCGTAGTCGTACTCGTTGAGGTTGGCCAGCGAGACCCGGCCCGAGGCGTGTTTGCCGCCGAAGCCGCGGCCCGGCAGCAGCACGATGCCGGTCTCCTCGGCGATGCGGAACAGCGCCTCGTTGGGCTGCAGCTGGGTCACGATCCAGTCGCCGAAGCGCTCGCCGTGCATCTGGGTGGCGATCTCCTGCAGGTCGAGCAGGTGGTAGTAGCTCACCGAGTTCGGGTCGGCCGACAGCGGCAGCCCGAGCTCGCGGTAGAGCGCCTCCTTGCGCCGCTTCACGATGCGCTTCATCGCGTGCTTGTAGGCCTCGGGTTCGTCCATCAGGCAGAACAGCGAGAACATCACCATCTGCGCCTGCACCGGCGTCGACAGGCCGGCCGTGTGGTTGAGCGCCACGGTGCGGCTGTCGGCCACCAGCCGGTCGATGAACTTGAGCCGGCGCGGCTCGGTGGTGATCGAGCTGTAGCGCGCGTCGAGCTCCTTCAGCGCCGCCTCGGGCAGGGCCGCGATCTGGTGGTCGAGCACGTTGTCCTCGTGCGTGGCCACCACGCCCATGCGCCAGCCGGTGGCACCGAAGTACTTCGAGAACGAATACACGAGGATGGTGTTGCGCGGGCAGATCGCGAACAGCGAGCGGAAGTCGTCGGCGAAGGTGCCGTAGACGTCGTCGGTGAGGATGATCAGGTCGGGCCGCTGCTTGACGATGTCGGCGATGTAGCCGAGCACCTCGTCGCTGATCTTCACCGAGGGCGGGTTGCTCGGATTGCACAGGAAGAAGGCCTTGACCTTCGGGTCGAGCAGCTTCTGCAGCTCCTTCTTCGTGTACTGCCAGCCGTTCTCGGACGGCGCGTCGATCAGTGCCTCGATCAGCTGGTAGTCGTTGAGGTGCGGGATCTCGATGTAGGGCGTGAAGATCGGCATGCCCAGCGCGATGGTGTCGCCGGGCTTGAGCAGGTTGTTCTCGCGCAGGCTGTTGAACAGGTAGGTCATGGCGGCGGTGCCGCCTTCCACCGCGTACATGTCGAACCTGCCGACGAAGGGATGGGTGCCGATCATCTCCTTGTGGATGTACTGGCCCACGATGATTTCGCTGAGCCGCAGCATGCGGTCGGGCACCGGGTAGTTGCAGCCCAGGATCGCCTCGCACATCTCGTAGATGAAGTCGCCGGCCGACAGGCCGAGCTGGTCGCGCACGTACGAGACGGCGGCCTCGATGAAGCGCACGCCGGGCCGGCCCGCGTTGGCCTTGGTGAAGATCTCGAAGCGCGCCTCGATGCCCTCGCGCTGCGGGAAGCCGCCCACGCCCTCCATGTAGACGAAGGAGCGCTCGCTCTCGGTCATGGCGAATTCGCCGAACGCGAAGAAGCCGTGGCGCGGCGTGGTCGCGAGGAAGTTCGGATTGCCGCGCCCCGCGTTGAGCATCAGGCGGTCGCCCTGGCTGGCCACCTGGATCAGCGCGTCCTTGAGTTCGAAGGGGCTCAGGCCGCTGAGTTTTTTCACGTCGCCGAAATCCATGGAAAGGCTCCTTGGTTGTGAGTAAGGCAGGAAAGGAAGAAGAGGGAAGGCGTGCTCAGACCAGCGCGACGATCAGCGGCCCGAGCAGCGTGAGGAACACGTTGGCCAGCGCGTAGGTGATCGCGAAGGGCACGGTGGGAATGGCGTTCTCGGCCTTGTCGAGCACCTCGCCGAAGGCCGGGTTGGCGCTGCGCGAGCCGCTGAGCGCGCCCGCGAAGATCGCGGTGTTGGCATAGCGCAGCACGTAGCGGCCGAACAGCATCGTGAGGATCATCGGCACGATGGTCACGACCACGCCCACGCCGAAGATCGTGAGCCCGTGCTGCTTGACGGTCTGCACCGCCTGCAAGCCCGACGACAGCCCCACCACCACCACGAAACCGGCCAGGCCCAGGTCCTTGAGCAGCTGCACCGCGCTGGGCGGCAGCGCGCCGAAGGTCTGGCGCCGCGCGCGGTACCAGCCGAACAGCAGGCCCGAGAGCAGGGCGCCGCCGCCGGCACCGAGCGTGAGCGGAATGCTGCCGATCTTCGCGCTCAGCAGGCCCACCAGCAGGCCGACCACCAGGCCCGCGCCGAGGTAGACGAAGTCGGTCTTGGCGCTCGGCACGATCACGTCGCCGACGATTGCGGCCACGCGCTTGACGTCCTGCTCGGCGCCGAAGATCGTGACCACGTCGCCGGCCTGCACCACGGTGTCGGGCTGCATCGGCAGCACCTGGCCCATGCGGCTCAGCTGCACCACGAAGATGCCGTGGCGCACGCCACCCGCGGTGGCCTCGCGGATCTGTGCCACGGTCTTGCGCTCGAAGTCCTTGTTGGTCAGCACGATGTCGCGCTTGTGCATGGTGAGTTCCATGCCCTCGACCGCGTAGACCTCCTTGCCCAGCAGCGGCGCGCTCGCCACCACCGCGTCGCGCCGGCCCACGGCCAGCACGATGTCGCCGCGGCGCAGCGCGAGCGTGGGGCTGACCTCGACGAAGCGGCCGTCGCGCTTCACGCGCTCGATGGTGATGGTGGTGGCCGGGTCGGCGTTCTCGATGTCGGCCACGGTGCGCTGCGGGTCGGCCGTGAGCTCGTAGATGCGGCCCACCAGCGAGGGCGCGGCTTCCTCCTGGTCGGCGCCCAGCACCTTCACGCCGGCCTGCATCGCGGTCTCGGCCGCGATCGCGTCGTCGCGGATGGTGCGGCCCATGAACTTGGGCAGCAGGTTGACGCAGACGATGATCGCGCCGAAGGAGCCGAAGACGTAGGTCACGGCATAGCCGATCGCCACGTTGGCCTGCAGCCGCGCGGTCTCGGCCGCGTCGAGGCCGAGCTTGGCGATCGCGTCGCCGGCCGTGCCGATGATGGCCGACTGCGTGAGGCCGCCGGCCGCCACGCCGGCCGCCAGGCCCTTGTCGAGTCCGAACCACTTGGCCATGAGCACCACCGTGGCCAGGCCGGTGGCCGCCATCACCGCGGCCAGGATGATCTCCTTGATCGATTGCCGCCCCAGCGAGCTGAAGAACTGCGGCCCGCTCTCGAAGCCCACCGCGTAGATGAAGAGCGCGAACAGCACCGCCTTCACGCCGGCGTCGACCTGCACGCCGACCTGGCTCACGATCACCGCCACCAGCAGCGAGCCGGCCACGCCGCCGAGCTGGAACTTGCCGAACTTGATCTTGCCGATCCAGTAGCCGACCGCCAGCGAGAGAAAGAGCGCCATCTCGGGCGACTTCTTGAATGTTTCGTGCAGCCATTCCATGGATCAGCTCCTTCGAGGTTGAGTCTTCATTTCGCCGCGTGGTGCACCAGGCCGGCCAGCGCGACGATCAGCGGTCCCATCAGCGGCAGCACCACGTTCGAGATCGCATAGGTGATGGTGTAGCCCAGCAGCGGCGTGGCATTGCCGGCCGCGTTCTGCACCGCGCTGAGGGCCGGCGTGCTGCACTGCTGGCCCGCGATCGCGCCCAGCAGCACCGGCGCCTCGAGCTTGAGCAGCCGGTGGCCGATGAACAGCGACAGGCTCGCCGGCACCACCGCCACGGCCACGCCGACCAGCGGCAGCGCCACGCCGAACTTCTTGATCAATGCCAGCGCCTGCGGCCCCGAGGCCAGGCCGACGCAGGCGATGAAGGTGGCGAGACCCAGGTCCTTCATCAGCGCCAGCGCATCGGGCGGCACGCTGAGCCGGTGCGGGTTCTTCGCCTGGTACCAGCCGAAGGCCAGGCCGGTGAGCAGCGCGCCGCCGCCGGTGCCGAGCGAGAACGGGATGCCGCCGAGCTTGACGCTGAAGCCGCCGATGAAGACGCCGAGCAGGATGCCCGCGGCCGCGAAGCTGATGTTGCTGCGCGTCGAGGCCAGCACCCGGTCG
>NZ_JBZAYE010000451.1:0-6056 GCF_058244205.1 Variovorax sp. 20P10.2.4 | reverse complement strand
GATGCTCGCGCCCGGCATGCAGTCCTGGTCGATGCGGCTGGTCAGCGGCGCCGACCTGCAGAGCGCCGACAGCCGCGTCGTGCTGCCGTCGTCGCGGCTCGGCGGCAAGGGCGCGCTGGTGCTCGACGACCTGCACTATGCGGGTACGGCGGGCGATGCGCCCTTCGCCGCGGTGAGCGTGGTGCGCACCGGCACCGGCGACCTCGGGCTCTACGCCGGCGGCAGCTACGTGCAGAAGTCGCCGTTCGGCGTCTACACCGCCGGCACGCAGCTGGCGGACACCGGCCCCGACTCGGGCTACAACGCACCGCGCTCGCTGCAGTCCGACGGCACGGCCTTCGGTCCCTACCAGGACGCCTACGGCGCCACCCTCGGCGCGCAGCGCATGTGGTACACGGGCGGCGGCGGCGACCTGAACCTCTGGGCGCAGGGCGACATCACGGGCTTCCAGGACGCCGGCACGCAGTCGGTCGGCGAATGGCTCTGGCGCCAGGGCGGCGATGCGCTGGGACAGAAGACCGGCTGGGGCATCAACTTCGGCAGCTATGCGGTCGACAGCGACGGCTTCAACTACTCGCTCACGCTGCCGGCCTTCTCGGGCATCGGCGCGCTCGGCGGTGGCAACGTGTCGGTGCGCGCCGGCGGCAACATCGGCAGCCCGCACGGCTGGAACGATTCGACCTCCAAGCCCGGCCTGGACGGCATCGCGGTCGCGGTGGGCGGCAGCGGGCGCGTGGTCGACGGCCGGCTGCAGCAGACCGGTGGCGGCACGCTGCGCGTGAGCGCGGGCGGCGGCATCTATGCCGGCGTGTACGCCAACCTGCGCGGCGACACCCTGGTCGACGCGCAGCACGCGGGCACGCTCGAGCTCAAGAACTACGGCGCGCGCAACACCGACCCGCGCACGCTCGATCCGCGCACCGCCTATGCGGCCGAGACGCGCGATGCGCTGAACTTCGCGCCCGGCGACGGCACGGTGTCGGTGCGCACGCTGGGCGACCTGGCGCTCAACACGCTGATCGACCCGGGCCGCGTGGGCCAGCACGTCGACACCGCCGTGCCGCTGGACGGCAACCCCACCGGCGGCGCGGGCGCGACCTGGTTCACGCTGTGGTCCGAGGACAGCGGCGCCGAGCTGTTCTCGGCCGGCGGCAACCTCACGGCCTTCGGCACCACGCTCACGCAGTTCCTGCCGCCGGTGATGCGCGCGGTGGCCGCGGGCGGCAGCATCTACAACGCCCCGGCCAATTCGGCCACCCTGATGCTGCCCTCGCCGCGCGGCGCGCTCGACCTGCTCGCCAAGGGCAGCGTGGTGGGCGACTCGGCCAACAACCCGGCCAACAACACCGGGCAGATCGGCCTGCTCGGCAGCTCGCGCGCGACGCTGGCGACGCCACTGAACCCGGCCTGGCGCGTGATCCAGACGGGCACCGTCGGCGACTACATCGTCGCGAGCAACTACTGGACCGCGCCCTATCCCTTCTCGTACATCGACCCGTTCGACTACACGGCGATCTACGAGCACCTGTACGACTACTACGGTGCCCACGGCTACATGGGCATCGGCGGCACGCCGTTCGTGTTCGGTCCCAACACCCTGACCGACGACAGCGCGGCCGGCAACGGCACGCCGATTCACGTCTATGCGGTGCACGGCGACGTGCTCGGGCTGCAGCTGGGCCTGGAGCTGGTGACCGACACCAGCGCGCCGAACTCGCCGGGGCCGCTGTACTACCAGGCCTCGAAGCCGGTGCGCGTTCTCGCGGGTGGCGACATCGTCGGCAGCCGCGGCCTGATCGTGCACGACGCGCCCACCGACGTGTCGATGATCGCGGCCGGCGGCAGCGTGATCCAAAGCAACTTCGACATCGCCGGGCCGGGCACGCTCGAGGTCAGCGCGGGCCGGCAGATCTACCAGGGCAACAGTGCCAGCCTCACCAGCCTGGGCGGCATCGAGAGCGGCGACCTGCGCCCGGGCGCCAGCATCGTGCTGCAGGCCGGCCTGGGCGCCGGGCTGCCCGGGCAGGGCGCGAGCGATTTCGCGGGCTTCGCGGCGCGCTACCTCGATCCGGCCCATGCCAGCGATGCCTCGCGTGCGCTGGCCGACCAGCCGGGCAAGGTCGCCAAGACCTACGACGCCGAACTGGCGCAATGGCTGCGGGAGCGCTTCGGCTACGCGGCCGCGTCGGCCGCCGATGCGCTGGCCTACTTCGAGGCCCTGGCGCCCGAGCAGCAGCGCATCTTCGTGCGCCAGGTGTTCTATGCCGAGCTCACGGCCGGCGGGCGCGAGTACAACGACGCGAGCAGCAAGCGCTTCGGCAGCTACCTGCGCGGGCGCGATGCCATCGCGGCGCTGTTCCCGAGCGTCGATGCGCAGGGCCGGGCCATCGTGCACGACGGCGGCATCACGCTGTACCAGGGCGCGAACACCAATGCCGGCGTGCGCACCGTGGCGGGCGGCGACATCCAGACGCTGGCGCCCGGCGGCACGACGCTGGTGGGCGTGGAGGGCATCACGCCATCGAGCCTCTCGGGCGTCACGCCCGCGGGCCTCGTGACGCAGGGCGAGGGCAGCATCGACATGTACAGCGAGGGCAGCATCCTGCTGGGCCTGTCGCGCATCATGACCACCTTCGGCGGCGACATCCTCGCGTGGTCGGCCACGGGTGACATCAACGCCGGCCGCGGCGCCAAGACCACGCTGGTCTACACGCCGCCCAAGCGCGAGTACGACACGCTCGGCAACGTGAAGCTCTCGCCCAACGTGCCGAGCACCGGCGCGGGCATCGCGACGCTGAACCCGATTCCCGAAGTGCCGCCGGGCGACGTCGACCTGATCGCACCGCTGGGCACCATCGACGCGGGCGAGGCGGGCATCCGCGTCTCGGGCAACGTCAATCTCGCGGCGCTGCAGGTGGTCAACGCGGCCAACATCCAGGTGCAGGGAAAGAGCGCCGGGATTCCCGTGGTGGCCGCGGTGAACGTGGGCGCGCTGACCAATGCCAGCGCCGCTGCCTCGCAGGCTGCGATGGCGGCGCAGGACACGGTGCAGCGCGAACGCACGGCCGCGCGGCAGGCCTTGCCCTCGGTCTTCACGGTGCGCGTTCTGGGCTTCGGCAACGAGAGCCCGGCGGGCAGTCCGGACGCGCCGGCGAACGCGCCGCGCAGGGAACCCGTCAGCTACGACGCGACCAGTTCGGTGCGCGTGCTGGGCGTTGGCGACCTGCCCGATTCGGCGCGCCGGCAACTCACGCCGCGGGAGCGCGCCAACCTCGGCCTGTAGCGCGCCGGACCGGCGCGCCTTCGGTGGATTCGGGCTGCCGCGACCGGCAGGCCCGGCCGCCGCATGCCTTCTTCACCCGAGCATCACCACCATGACCCCCTCCCTTCATGCGAGCGCGGCGCGTCCGGCATCCGGTGGCCGCTGGGCCGCGTCCTTCAAGCCCCTGGACTTCGGGCGCGAAGAGGACCGCGGCGCGGCGGGCATCGGCCCCGATCTGCAGGTGTTCCTGGTGGCGAACTACGCGCGCCTGCACCGGCGCCTGATGCACCACCTGGGATGCCCCGACCTGGCCAGCGACAGCCTGCACGATGCGTGGATCCGCCTTGGCGACCGGGCGTCCGCGCAGACGGCGCAAAGCCCCGAGGCCTATGTCTACCGCGTCGCCTGCAACGCGGCGACCGACCGGCTGCGCGCCGACAGATCGTGGCAGTACGCGAGCGATGCCGAGACCGAGCTCGAGCATCTCGTCGATCTCTCGCCGGGTCCCGAGGCCATCGCCGATGCGCGCTCCGAACTCGCGGCGGTGGAGCGCGCCTTGCAGCACCTGCCGCAGCGCCACCGCTCGGTGCTGATCGGGTTGCGCATCGAGGAGATGACGCGCGAGGAGGTCGCCCGGCGCTGCGACCTGAGCCTGCGGCGGGTCGACACGGTGCTGCGACGGACGCTGGACCATTGCGCGTCGTCGGTCAGCGTGGACCGGCTCTAGAGCGACGCCACCGCCGCTACGGCTCGCTTGCCCGCATTCGCCGCTTGCGGGTGCGCGTGCGCCGCGCACATCCGCGCGATCTCGCGCAGCGCTTCGGCCCGACGCTTCGCGATCTCCACCGCGAGCGCTTCCACCACGAAGAAGTTCTCGTGCGATGCGAGTTCGCGCAGCAGCCCGGTATCGCGCAGGTCCAGCGATGGAATGAAGGCAACGGCCGCATCCTCGTCGTCCGCGGAGGCGAGCAGCGAGCGGATCAGCGCGCCCACGCCCGCCTGGTCGCCGGCGGGCGGCGATACCGAGGGATGGAAGTCCTCGACCTCCCGATCGTCGGCGGCGGCGCGCCGGACCGCATCGAGGAAGTCATCGACGTCGGCGAACACCACGCGCGAGTCGCCGTCATGGCTCAGGTACAGGACCGCGCCGGCCAGCGGCGGCGCGGTCAACAGCAGGTGATGGTTGCTCGTCTGCGGATCGTCGAGCACCAGGCCGTCGAGCCGCCGCGGTATCGGGAGCGATCGCAGGTCCAGGCTCCAGCGGACGATGTCGGCGGCGGAAAGCAGTGACGCGTCGGAGAAGTCCTGGCCGTCGATTCGCGCGAGATATGCATCGAGCCTCTGTCGCGCGGTCGCCGAGAGGGCCTCGGGCGATTCCGGGGCGTGGGGATGAGAGGAGGAGGGATCGCTCGGCATGGACCGATGGTATCGGCGGCGACTGCCATCGCATTCGTATCGGTGATGGACCGCTCCCGCACGAGCCATTCCATGCCACTACATACCGATTGGTATCTATCGAGAAGAAAGGCAATGATCGGCACTTGATAGTCAAGGGATTGACACAGAACCTGTCCTCGCGCCCGAGGGTCAGCCTCGATTGACTGTGTGCCATACCTAATAGTATGTTTCGTCTGCTGCCGGCAGACGGGACACGACTCCACGCGCGCAGCCCTTCTTTGGCCTCTCTCTTCAAGAAAGCTCCGCCCATGGACAAGCCACGCTGGCAACACCGCCCCGAAGGATCGAACTGGGGCGATTTCGGCCCCGACGACCAGATCGGCCGCATGAACCTGCTGACACCGGCCACGCGCCTGCGCGCCTTCCGCGAGGTCGAGCACGGCACGGCGTTCTGCCTGAGCCTGCCGCTCGACCATCCGGGCGGCAACACGCTGTTCCAGCACCGCAAGGCGCCGAAGTTCGTCTACGAGAAGCGCGGCGACAGCTTCAACTTCAACTACCGGCTGTCGAACGTCAACGACTGCTTCTGCGACGTGATCTCGGACGACGCGGTGCTGATGTTCCTGCAGTACTCGACGCAGTGGGACGGCCTCGGCCACGTGGGCCAGATGTTCGATGCCGACGGCGACGGCCGGCCCGAGAAGGTCTACTACAACGGCTTTCGCGCCGGCATCGAGATCGTCGGCCCCGACGACGCCGAACGCGGCTGGGGCGCGCGCTCGATCGGCATCGAGCGCATGGCCACGGCCGGCGTGCAGGGCCGCGGCGTGCTGGTCGACCTCGAGCGCATCCACGGCCGCGAGCGCGCGCTGGTGGGCTACGACGGCCTGATGGCCGCGCTCGAGGCGCAGGGCGCGAGCGTGGAGCAGGGCGACTTCCTGTGCCTGTACACCGGCTTTGCCGACCTGATCCTCGAGATGAACAAGCAGCCCGACGGCGAGGTGCTGGCGCGCTCGTGCGCGGTGCTCGACGGCCGCGACGAGAAGCTGCTGCAGTGGATCACCGACTCGGGCATCGTCGCGATCTGCGCCGACAACTTCGCGGTCGAGGCCTATCCGGCCCGCCCCGGCGCGAACGGCTCCTACCCGGGACTGCCGCTGCATGCGCACTGCCTCTTCAAGCTCGGCCTGCACCTGGGCGAGCTCTGGTATTTCGCCGAGCTCGCGCAATGGCTGCGCGCGCACAAGCGCTCGAGCTTCCTGCTGACCGCGCCGCCGCTGCGGCTGCCGGGCGCGGTGGGCTCGCCGGTCACGCCGGTGGCGACGGTCTGAAGCGCGCGCATCGACACGCGCGAACCGACGAAGAACCAAGGAGACAAGAGACATGCGAATCCGAC
>NZ_JBZAYE010000450.1:0-6118 GCF_058244205.1 Variovorax sp. 20P10.2.4 | reverse complement strand
GCTCGAGATGGCCGAGGAAGGCAACGGCACCGCGCACCTGCCGGCCGCCGCCACCGAGGCCCAGGTGCGCACCGCGCTGAGCTGGAACGACAAGGCCTGGCCCTGGGCCGACTACGGTCCGGCCGTGATGGCCGCGGTGCGCGCCGGCGTGCCGGTGGTCGGCGCCAACCTGCCGCGCGCGCGCATGAAGGACGCGATGGCCGACGTTTCGCTCGACGTGCAGCTCAACGGCGAGGCCTACACCGCGCAGCAGGACGCCGTGCGCGAGGGCCACTGCAAGCTGCTGCCCGAATCGCAGATCGTGCCCATGACCCGGATCCAGGTCGGCCGCGACCGCGCCATGGCGCAGGCCATCGTCAAGGCGCGCCAGCCGGGCCGCACCGTGCTGCTGATCGCGGGCGCGGGCCATGTCGACCGCCAGCTCGGCGTGGCGCAGCACCTGCCGAACGAGGTCTCGTTCAAGGCCGTGCACCTGCTCGCCGCGCCCGCCGGTGCCGACGCGGCATCGGCCGGCTACGACCGCACCTGGCGCACGCCGCCGCTGCCCGAGAAGGACTATTGCGCGGAACTCCGCAAGTCGATGGGCCCGGCGAAGAAGTCCTGAGCGCTCCGGGCGTGCGAAGGCCGCGGCAGGACAGGCGTCCGGCCGCGGCCTTCGTCTTTCTTCATGCGGCGGGCCCGCGGGCCCGCGCCCCCCTCAGCGCGACAGGATCGACGAGGTCGCCGAGTTGCCGGTGGCCGAGGCCGTGACCTGGTTGCCCGTGGTGCGCAAGGTGCTGCTGCCCACCGGTCCCACCACGCCGACGCCGAAGTTCACCGTCGTCACCGTGGCCGACACCGCGCCGCTGTTGACCTGGTAGTTGCCGACCGCCGCGCTCGCCGTGCCGGTATTCAGCGCGGTCTGCGTCACGCGGTTGGTCGCGCTGTTGCCGAAGGCCTGCGCGCTCAGCGTGTTGCCGTAGACACCGACGCTGCCGTTGAGCGTGCCCGGGCCGGTCGCGTTGAGCGCCACCTGGTAGCTGGTGTTCGTGCTGGACGCGCTCACCTGCCCGCTGTTGGTCTGGCTGTTGAGCACACCCACGCTGGCACCGAGGTTGAGCGCCAGCGGCGAGGCCACGAAGCCCACGCTGCCGCTCGGGGCCGCGCCGCCGTAGCTGCCGCCCGCGCTCGAGTCGACCAGGTTGGTGGCCGCGTTGCCGCGCGCCAGCGCCGAGGTGGTGTTGCCGTTGAGGGCCACGCTGCCCGCGTTGAGCGGATCGGTGCCCGCGAGCGTCACGCCCGCGGCCGTGACGGCCGACGAGGTCACCACCGCGCTGCTGGTCTGCGCGTTCGACACCCCCACGCTCGCGCCCTGCGTCGCGTCGCCCGCCACCGTGGCGGTGTTGATCGCGCGGTTCGCCGAGGCCTCGGCCAGCGTGCTGTTGTTCGAGATCGTCAGCGCGCCGTTGAACAGCCCCGCCGTGTTCGGCACCAGCCGGTCGTCGTTGTAGATCGCGGTGCTGGCGCTGCTGGTGACCGAGGTCGACGCGGCCTGGCGGTTCGCCACCAGGTGGTCGCCCGTGGCCGTCTGCCCGCCCGCCGCCGTTTCCGACAGCGCCACGGCACCCGTGGTCGCCGCCGGCTGCAGGTTGGCGGCCTTCACGTCGAGCGTGTTGGTCGCGTCGTTCATCACGCCCAGCGCCGTGTTGGTGTTGCCCGAGATCCGCACCGACG
Source organism: Variovorax sp. 20P10.2.4 (assembly GCF_058244205.1). Lineage (NCBI taxonomy): Bacteria > Pseudomonadati > Pseudomonadota > Betaproteobacteria > Burkholderiales > Comamonadaceae > Variovorax > Variovorax sp. 20P10.2.4. The sequence goes on along the minus strand of NZ_JBZAYE010000450.1, from coordinate 4,405 downwards.
AGCCCGAGGACGCGGCCGGCGCGAACAGCTCGGAGTTCGAGCTGGCCGCGACCGCCGCCTGGCCGACCTGCGTCGACTGGACCACCGCGCGCGCATCGACGTTGGCGCCCGAGAGCGTCATGCCGTTGACCGTGGTGTTCGAGGCGGCGCGCGCGCTCTGCCGGTTGTCGGACACGCTCAGCGTCGCGCCCTGCACCGCGGCGGTACCGGTGGTGTCGATGCCGATGCTGCCGGTGGCGATCGCGCCCACCGGGCCGGCGCCCACCTGCACGTTGACCAGCGCATGGTCGGCGCTCGCGAGCACCGCCGAGCCCGCGGCCGTGGTCCCGGCGGAGCCCGCCAGGCCGGTGGCGATGGCGCCGCCCTTCACCTCGATGCTGTTGGTCGACGCATTGCCGGTGGCGGCCGCGCCGGTGGTGTTGCCCTCGAGCGTGGCGCTGCTGTCGATCAGCGCGGTGGTGCCGTTCAGGGTCAGCCGGGTCGTGTTGTTGGCGACCCCGCCCACGGCGGCGCTGCTGGCCTGCGAGTTCAGCAGGCCGGTGGTGGCACCCTGCGACGCACCGCCCGTGAGCGACACCGCATTGCCCGCGCGGTTGCCCGCGGCCTCGGCCAGCGTCTGGTTGCCCGACATCGCGACCGCGCTGTCGACCACGCCCGGGCCGCCCGGCACGGCGCGGTCGTCGTTGTAGATCGCGCTGTCGGCGGTCGCGCTGGCCGAGGTGGCGGCCGACTGGCGGTTCATCAGCGCATGGATGGCGACCGCGCCCCCGTCGCCCGGCCCCGCGGTCTGCAGCACCAGCGTGGGCAGGATCGCGTTGGCCGTGGTGTCGGCCGCGACGGCGATGCGGCTGGTCGCGTCGTTGACCACGGCCAGCGCGCTGTTGGCGTTGCCCGAGATCGTCACCGACGAGCTCGACACCGAGGCCGGCGCGAAGGCCTGCACGAAGGAACGCGCCTCCACCGCCGCCAGGCTGGCCTGGCCCGACTGCAGCGCCGAGGTGGCCGAGACGCTGCCGGCCGCCAATGCGATGTCGTTGCTGGCGCTGTTGGCCACCGCCTTCGCGCTCTGGGCGTTGTTCGACACGCTGAGCGTGCTGCCGTTGACCCCCGTGCCCGGCGCGGTGTCGATGCCGAAGGCACCGGCCGCCTTGGACGAGATCGTCGCGGTGCTCAGCATCAGCTGCGCGTTCGACAGCGCATGGTCGCCGAGCGCGCCGGTCAGCACCGCGGCGTTGGCCGCCGCGGCCACCGGCAGCACGCCGCCCGTGTCGATGGTGTTGCCCTTCACGTCGATGCCGTTGACGGCCGTGTTGCCGGTGGCCGCGCCGCGCACCGCGTTGCCGTCCACCGAGAGCTGCGAGTCGACGATGCCCTTGCCGCTGACCGCGAGCTGCACCCCGGCCTGGTCGGTCAGCGCGCCGCCCTCGAGTCCGAGCTCGGAGGTGGTCTTGGCGGTGGTGATTTGCAGGTTCTGCACCGCCGTGGTGGTGGCGATGCCGGCCGCACCGAGCCGCACGCCGTTGACCGCGCTGTTGCTGGTCGCGGCGGCCGCGGTGGTGTTGTTGTCGGCATCGATCTTCGAATTGCCGACGCCGAAGGCGATCTGCGTCAGCACCTCGGGCCCGCCGCTGCGCGTGGCCGCCACCGTGCCCTGGCCCGACTGCGCGTTCTGCACGCTGAACGAGGCATCGGTGGTCGCGACCCCGCCGGTGACGGTGGCGCCCGAGAGCACGAAGCCCGCCGTGTCGATCGAGGTGGCCGTCACGTCCACCGTGTTGCCAGTGGCGCGGCTGCCGTAGGCCAGGGCCTGGGTGGTGTTGCCGCTGCTCGAGACCGAGGCGTCCTGCAGGCCGCCGCCGACCACCGTGCGCACCACGTTGCCGCCGACCGTGTTGGCTTCGACCTTGGTGTTGGCACCGGCCACCGACTGCACGTTGGTCACGTTGGCCACCGAGGCGAAGTCGCTCGAGGCGATCTGGTTGGCCGCGAGCTTCAGGCCGTTGGCCGCGTCGTTGCCGTAGCTCGCGGCGACGAAGGCGTTGCGGTCGTTGCCGAGGCTGGCCGACGCCACGTCGCCGCTCACCGAGGCCGCGAACGAATTCACGCCGCTGGCCGTGGTGCCCACCGTCGACTGGATCGACTGGCTGCCGAGGATGGCGTAGGAGGCATTCACCGCCGGCTGCGTGGCCAGGCTGTTGTCGAAGGGCAGGTTGTTGCCGAGGTTGGCCGTGATGGTCGAGGCGACGTCCGTGGACGGGTTCACCGTGACATTGCCGGCCTGCACGCCCAGCGTGCTGGTGGCCGAGTTGCCGTAGGCGATCGCGCGCTGCAGGTTGTCGCTGACCGCGGCCGAGCCGCCCGACAGGTTGCCGAACACGGCGACGCGGGCCTCGGGCACGCTGAGCACCGCGCCGACCGAGGAGGTGGCATCGTTCATCTGCACGCTGGCGATGCCGGCGCCGGTGCCGACCGCATTGCCCTTGATCGACAGGTCGCTGGTGGCGCCGCTGCCGACCGCCACCGCCTCCTGGCGATTGCCGGTGAGCGACAGCGCGCTGTCGGCCACCGTGGCCGGTCCGTTCGCGACCAGCCAGACCTTGGAGCCGCCGTTGATCGCCGTGACGGTGCTGCCGTTGTAGTTGCCCTGCAGGTTGGTCAGCGTGACGGCGCCGGTGGCCGACACGCGGCCGTCGGCGCTGGTGCCGCCACCGAGCGCCACCGCGTCGCTGCCCAGCGCGACGGTGTTGGCGTCGAGCGCCAGGCCCTGGTTGATCTGGTTGCCGCGCGCCGCGACCGCCGAACTGTTGTTCGCCACGGTCACGGTGCTGGCCTTCGTCTGGCCGGTGGCATCGCCGGTCTGCACCGCGATGACGCTGCCGCTGGCGACGGCCGACACCGTCGACTCGGTGTTGGCCTGCTGGTTCGAGATGCCCGCCGTGGCCGTGAAGCTGGCCGCGGTGGTGCCGGGCAGGATCGCGCTCGAGGCGATGTTGCCGGTGGCCGCGGCGCTCACGCTGTTGTCCTTGAGCGTGACGCTGCCGCCGTCGATGGACTGCACGCCCGCGAGCACTTGGCCGTTGATGGTCTGTGCCAGCACGCTGGAGCGCAGGTTGCCCTGGCTGTTGAGCACGGCCAGGTCGGCATCGAGGGTGGTGGTGACGGCGGTGCCGCCGTGCACGCTGGCGTTGACCGGCGTGACGGGCGGGGTCGCGGCGACCACCGACACGCCGTTCATCACGATGCGGTTGCCCGCGCTGCCGGCGGTGGCCGAGAGCGCCTCGTTGCCGGTGGCGGCGCTCGAGATGGTGTTGCCCTGCACCGAGAGCGAGCCGCGCAGTTCGTTGACCACGCCCGCGGGCGCGCCCGTCACCAGCGCCTGCACGGTCGAGTTGGTGTTGTCGGCCGCATGCGTGACCGCCGCGAGGATGCCGTTGCCGTTGGCCTGCAGGTTCGACACCACCGCCGAGCCCGCGAAGCTCGGCGCCGCGCCCGACTGGATCTCGGCCGCGCTGCTCGCGCTGTTGCCCCGGAGCGTGGCCGACAGCGTGTTGCGGTCGAGCGAGGCGCCCACGGTCACGGCATTGGCCATCGTCGAGGTCAGCGCCAGGTCGACCCTGTTGTTGGCCAAGCCCGCGCCCGAGGCCGGGCCGGTGCCCAGCTGCAGCGAGGTCACGACGATGTTGCCCTGCGCGTCGAACAGCGGCGAGCCGCCCGGGTAGGTCAGCGCCGCACCGCCGGTGATGCCGACGGCGCCGGCCATCGCGCCGCCGGTCACCAGCGAGCTGCCCTTGTTGATCACGGTCGAGGCCGAGATCGTGTTGTCGGTGGCGGCCGCGCTGCCGCTCGTGAAGTTGTTGAGCTCGACCGCGAGCCTGCTGTTGGCGACGCCGGCGGCGATCGATCCGCTGTTGGTGGCCACGCCCAGCGAGGCCGCGTTGTCGACCGGCGTGGAGGCCGGGCTGCCCGAGGCGGGCTGGATCGCGTTCGCGAAGTCGTTGCCGGCGGCGCTGGCGCCGATCAGGTTGCCGGTGGTGCTGGCCGCGATCGGGTTCGGATTGGCCGGCGTGCCGCTGACCGTGGTGCCGCCGACGGCGCCCGTGATCCCCGCCGTCACGCCGTTGGTGTTGGAGGGCTGCGAGTTCGCCGTCGACGCCCCCGACACCGAGCCGTTGAGCGTGTTGCTCACGCTGGTGTCGGCCGCCTGCGCGGCGCCGGCGGCGAGCAGCGCGACCGCGACCGCGGAACCGATGCGGCTGAGACTGGTGGCGGGCCTGCGGGCGCCCCGATTGCGGATCTTGCGAGCTTTCATGGCGTGACTCCTGGTGTGAAGACGTTGTGGACGAAAGAGACGGACGAACGCAGGGGAACCGGGCCGCCCTCGCAGGCGCGCACGGTTCGCGGGAAC